>NZ_JBGWAB010000003.1:0-175548 GCF_041862025.1 Streptomyces sp. AB3(2024) | reverse complement strand
CCGGCCGCCGCCGAGCCCGAGGCGCCCGCCGCCCCGGCGGAGCCCCGCGCCCGCCGCGCCGCCCGCCCCGCCGTGGCCGTCTTCCAGGCCCCGGTCTTCGCCGAGCCGATGTTCCAGACCCCGGAGACCGCCGCCATGGCCGCCGCGGCCGCCGCCGCGCAGCGGGCGGAGGAGGTCGAGGAGGAGGAAGAGACCGAGGCCGAGGCCGTCGCCGAGGTCCAGGCCCCGGCCGCCGCCCAGCCCGCCGGCCGCCGTCGCCGCCGTCGTGGCGCCGCCGAGCCCGTGGCCCCGGCCGCGCCGTCCGCCCCCGTCTCGCTGGCGGACGTAGAGGCCATGGACGAGGAGCAGGAGGCCGAGGCGGCCGAGCTCGACGAGGACGAGGCCGACGAGTCGGGCGAGCGCCCGTCGCGCCGCCGCCGTCGCGGAGGCCGTCGCCGCCGTCGCGGTGAGTCCGCCGACCTGGACGAGTCCGCCGACGAGGACGCCGAGGCAGAGACCGATGCCGAGGCCGCCGAGGAGGAGGAAGAGGAAGAGGAGTCCGAAGAGGCCCTCGGTTCCAGCTCCAGCCGCCGGCGCCGCCGCCGTCGCCGTCGCAGTGGTGACGGCGCCGCCGACACCGAGGCGGGCGAGGAGGACGGTGTCCGTACCGTCGTCAAGGTCCGCGAGCCGCGTCCGGCCCGCGAGCGCAGCGAGTCCACCTCCTCCGACGAGGTCCAGTCCATCAAGGGCTCGACCCGCCTGGAGGCCAAGAAGCAGCGCCGCCGCGAAGGCCGCGAGCAGGGCCGTCGCCGCGTCCCGATCATCACCGAGGCCGAGTTCCTGGCCCGCCGTGAGGCCGTCGAGCGCGTGATGGTCGTCCGTCAGTCCGGCGAGCGCACCCAGATCGGCGTCCTGGAAGACAACGTGCTCGTCGAGCACTACGTCAACAAGGAAGAGGCCACCTCGTACGTCGGCAACGTCTACCTGGGCAAGGTCCAGAACGTGCTGCCGTCGATGGAGGCCGCCTTCATCGACATCGGCAAGGGCCGCAACGCGGTCCTGTACGCCGGTGAGGTCAACTTCGAGGCGCTCGGCATGGCCAACGGCCCGCGCCGCATCGAGTCCGCCCTCAAGTCCGGCCAGTCGGTCCTGGTGCAGGTCACCAAGGACCCGATCGGACACAAGGGTGCCCGCCTGACCAGCCAGGTCTCGCTGCCCGGCCGCTACCTGGTCTACGTGCCCGAGGGCTCGATGACCGGCATCAGCCGCAAGCTGCCCGACACCGAGCGCGCGCGTCTGAAGAGCATCCTCAAGAAGATCGTTCCCGAGGACGCGGGCGTCATCGTGCGCACCGCCGCCGAGGGCGCGAGCGAGGACGAGCTGCGTCGCGACGTCGAGCGTCTGCAGGCCCAGTGGGAGGACATCCAGAAGAAGTCGAAGCAGATCTCGACCTCTTCGCCGAGCCTGCTGTACGGCGAGCCGGACATGACCGTCCGCGTCGTCCGCGACATCTTCAACGAGGACTTCTCGAAGGTCATCGTCAGCGGTGACACCGCCTGGGAGACCATCCACGGCTACGTCAACCACGTGGCCCCGGACCTGGCCGGCCGGCTGTCGCGCTGGACCTCCGAGGTCGACGTCTTCGCGACGTACCGGATCGACGAGCAGCTCGCCAAGGCGCTCGACCGCAAGGTGTGGCTGCCCTCGGGCGGTTCCCTCGTGATCGACAAGACCGAGGCGATGATCGTCATCGACGTCAACACCGGCAAGTTCACGGGTCAGGGCGGCAACCTCGAAGAGACCGTCACCCGGAACAACCTGGAGGCGGCCGAGGAGATCGTGCGCCAGCTGCGGCTGCGCGACCTGGGCGGCATCGTCGTCATCGACTTCATCGACATGGTCCTGGAGTCCAACCGCGACCTGGTCCTGCGGCGCATGCTGGAGTGCCTGGGCCGCGACCGCACCAAGCACCAGGTGGCCGAGGTCACCTCGCTGGGCCTGGTGCAGATGACCCGCAAGCGGGTGGGCCAGGGTCTGCTGGAGTCCTTCTCCGAGACCTGCGTCCACTGCAACGGCCGCGGTGTCATCGTGCACATGGAGACCCCGACCGCGGTCGGCGGCGGTGGCAACGGCAAGCGCTCCAAGCGCCGCGCTGGCCGGGCCCTGGACCACGAGCACGAGCACGAGCTCGATGTGATCGAGACCGTCGAGACCGACGTGTTCGAGGCCGAGACCGAGGCCGAGGTGGCCGCCGAGGTCGCCGCGCCGCGTGCGCTGCCGGAGCCGGAGTTCGTCGCGGGCGAGGAGCTGTACGGCAGCCCGGCCGAGGCCGAGGCCGCGGCGGGTCTGAGCGGGCGTCGCAACCGTCGCCGTGCCACCCGCAAGGCGACCGCTCCGGCGGGCGCCCCGCGGGGTGCGGACCGGGCCGCGGCCCCGGCGCAGGCTCCGGTGACGCCGGTCGCCGAGGCCGAGCCGGTCACCGAGCCGGCCGACACGGTGCTCCAGCCGGCCGCCGAGGCCGTGGAAGCCGTGGAGGCGGTCCCGGTCGTCGAGGCCGTGGAGACCGTCGAGGCGGCGGAGCCGGTCGAGGCCGCGCCGAAGGGCCGTACGCGTCGCCGTGCGACCCGCAAGGCCACCGCGCCCGAGCCGGTCGTCGAGGCCGCGCCCGAGCCGGCCGCCGAGCCGGTCGTCGAGCCCGAGCCCGTCGTCGAGCCCGAGCCGGTCGTCGAAGCCGTGACCGAGGCCGCTCCGGCCGAGGTGGCGGAGCCGGTCGCGGAGCCCGTCGTGGAGGCCGCTCCGGCGCGTCCGCGCCGCCGTGCCACCCGCAAGGCCACCGCGCCCGCCGGTTCCCCGGCAGGGGCGGCGCAGGCGGCCATCGTGGTCGTCGAGGCCCCGGCCGCCGAGCCCGAGCCCGTCGTGGCCGCCGAGCCGGCCGCCGAGGCCGAGCCGGAGGCGGTGGCCGAGCCCGCGGCCCCGGCGAAGAAGGCCGCCCGAAAGGCTCCGGCCAAGAAGGCGACCACCGCGGAGAAGAAGGCCCCGGCGAAGAAGGCTCCGGCCAAGAAGGCGGCGGCCGCCAAGAAGACCGTCGCGAAGAAGGCGACGGCCAAGAAGACCGTGGCGAAGCGGGCGACGAAGAAGACCGCGGCGGCGGAGCAGCAGACCCCGCCGTCCGTCTCGGCTCCCGCCGAAGCCTGATCCGCGTGACACCCGTGGGCCCCGCCGAGCGGCGGGGCCCACGGGCACGCGGGGCCCGGTTTGACCCCCTGGAACCGGCCCCGTAACCTAGACCGTCGGCGTGTCTTGAACGATTACCCGTTCAGCGTGCGTCGCGCTCCTGAGCACCTTCCTCCCGCACCGTCCGCGCAAGCGGCCGGGCCATGGGAGAGGCCGCTCGTCCAATTCCGGATCACCGTGGGCCCCGGCCCGCGTGAGCGGCTGGCTTCAGGAGCATCCGTCCCGAGTGAGAGAGAGATCCGCGTGTACGCCATCGTGCGCAGCGGTGGTCGCCAGCACAAGGTTGCTGTCGGCGACATCGTTGAGGTTGACAAGATTTCCACTGCCAAGGTTGGCGACACGGTCGAGCTCTCGACCCTGCTCGTTGTCGACGGCGACGCCGTGACCAGCGACCCGTGGGTGCTGGCCGGGATCAAGGTTCAGGCCGAGATCGTGGACCACCACAAGGGCGCCAAGATCGACATCCTGCGCTACAAGAACAAGACCGGCTACCGCCGTCGCCAGGGTCACCGCCAGCAGTACACGGCGATCAAGGTCACCGGTATCCCCACGGCTGCGAAGTAAGAGGGACTGAGACATGGCACACAAGAAGGGCGCATCGTCCACCCGGAACGGGCGCGATTCCAATGCTCAGCGGCTCGGCGTGAAGCGCTTCGGCGGTCAGGTCGTTTCCGCTGGTGAGATCCTCGTTCGCCAGCGCGGCACCCACTTCCACCCGGGTTCGGGTGTGGGCCGTGGCGGCGACGACACGCTGTTCGCGCTGCTGGCCGGTTCGGTCGAGTTCGGCACGCACCGTGGCCGCAAGGTCGTCAACATCGTTCCGGCCGCCTGATCCAGCTCCTGCTGAATCTCAAGCGTTCGTAACACCCCGAGGGCGGATCTCATCTCTTCCCGGCGCATGCCGGGAAGAGAGGTCCGCCCTCGGCGCGTTGTCACATAGACACGTTTAATGGGCAGCAAGGCCTGCCCGGGACATTCCCGTATGTATCTGGAGGAACACCCATGACCACCTTCGTGGACCGCGTCGAGCTGCACGTCGCCGCGGGTAACGGGGGCCACGGCTGCGCCTCCGTTCACCGGGAGAAGTTCAAGCCGCTCGGCGGCCCCGACGGCGGCAACGGCGGCCGTGGCGGCGACGTCATCCTGGTGGTGGAGCAGGCGATCACCACCCTGCTGGACTACCACCACAGCCCCCACCGCAAGGCCACCAACGGCAAGCCCGGCGAGGGCGGCAACCGCTCCGGCAAGGACGGCCAGGACCTGGTCCTGCCCGTGCCGGACGGCACCGTCGTCCTCGACAAGGAGGGCAACGTCCTCGCCGACCTCGTCGGCCAGGGCACCACCTACGTGGCCGCCGAGGGCGGCCGCGGCGGCCTCGGCAACGCCGCGCTGTCCTCCGCCCGCCGCAAGGCCCCCGGCTTCGCGCTGCTCGGCGTCCCCGGCACCACCGGCGACATCGTCCTGGAGCTCAAGACCGTCGCCGACGTGGCGCTGGTCGGCTTCCCGAGCGCCGGCAAGTCCTCGCTGATCTCGGTGCTCTCCGCCGCCAAGCCGAAGATCGCGGACTACCCCTTCACCACCCTCGTCCCGAACCTGGGCGTGGTCACCGCCGGCTCGACGGTCTACACGATCGCCGACGTCCCCGGCCTCATCCCGGGCGCCAGCCAGGGCAAGGGCCTCGGCCTGGAGTTCCTGCGCCACGTCGAGCGCTGCTCGGTCCTCGTGCACGTCCTGGACACCGCGACCCTGGAGACGGACCGCGACCCGGTCGCCGACCTCGACGTCATCGAGGAAGAGCTCAAGATCTACGGCGGTGGCCTGGAGAAGCGTCCGCGCCTCGTCGTGCTGAACAAGGTCGACATCCCGGACGGCCAGGAGCTCGCCGACATGGTCCGCCCGGACCTGGAGGCCCGCGGCTACAAGGTGTTCGAGGTCTCCGCCGTCGCCCGTACGGGTCTCAAGGAGCTCTCCTACTTCCTCGCCGAGGTCGTCGCCAAGGCCCGCGCCCGCAAGCCCAAGCAGGAGGCGACCCGCATCGTCATCCGGCCCAAGGCCGTGGACGACGCCGGCTTCACCGTCACCTACGACGAGGTCGAGGACGTCTACAACGTGCGCGGCGAGAAGCCGGAGCGCTGGGTGCGCCAGACCGACTTCAACAACGACGAGGCCGTCGGCTATCTCGCCGACCGCCTCAACCGCCTCGGTGTCGAGGAAGCGCTGAAGAAGGCCGGCGCCCGCGCCGGCGACGGCGTGGCCATCGGCTCCGACGAGAACGCCGTCGTCTTCGACTGGGAGCCGACCATGATGGCCGGCGCCGAGATGCTGGGCCGCCGTGGTGAGGACCACCGCATGGAGGCCCCGCGTCCGGCCGCCCAGCGCCGCAGCGAGAAGGAAGCCAAGCGCGGCGACTCCGCCCAGCAGGAGTACGACGAGTTCCGCCCCTTCTAGGGGACGCGCACGCGTTGAACTCCGCTTTACGCCGTTCGCCTAGGATCCTCCGGGTGAGCAGCAGCGATTCCAGCAGTGACACCACCACGGGCGGCCCCGCCGTCTCCGTGGTGGTGATCGCGTACAACGACGCCGGGCTCGTGGGCGAGGCCGTGGCCTCGGCCCTCGCCCAGGGCCCGGTGGTGGCCGAGGTCATCGCGGTGGACGACGCCTCCTCGGACGGGACCGCGCGGGTGCTCGACGCCCTCGCCGCCGAGCACCCCCGGCTGAAGGTCGTGCACCGCACGGAGAACAGCGGGGGCTGCGGCACCCCGCGCAACGACGGGATCGCGGCCGCGAGCGCGCCGTACGTCCTCTTCCTGGACAGCGACGACGTCCTGCCGCCGGGCGCCGCCGAGGCCCTGGTCCGGGCGGCCGTGGCCCACCGCGCCCCCGTCACGGTCGGCGCGTGTGTGCGCCGCGAGCTGCCGGAGGGCCGCGAGGTCCCCTGGATGCCCGGCCTGTACACCCCCGGTGAGGTCGTCGAGCGGCCGGCCGACCGGCCCGAGCTGGTGCGCGACACCCTCTGCGTGAACAAGCTCTACGAGCGCGCCTTCCTGGAGAAGCACGCGATCCGCTTCCCCGACGGCCGTTTCGTCTACGAGGACTTCGTCTTCACCTCCCGCGTCATGGCGGCCGCCCCCCGCATCGCGGTCGTAGGCGACCTGGTCTACGTGTGGCACGTACGCCGAAGCGCCGCCCAGGTGTCGATCTCCCTGGCCCGCGCCGACGTCGGCAACTGGAGCTCGCGGATCGCCGCGCACACCGTCGCCTCCAGGACCCTCGCCGAGGCCTCCCCGGAGCTGGGCCGCGCCTGCCAGGCCAAGTTCCTCGACTACGACCTGCGCATGTACCTGCGCGAGCTCGGCCCGGACCCCGGCTACCGGGCCGCCTGGTGGACCCTGACCCGCGACTACCTGACCGGCTTCGCGGACGCCGACATCGAGGCCGCCCCCGCCCGAGCCCGCTGGACCGCGCGCGTACTGCTGGCGAGCGAGGCGCCGCCCGCCGACCTGGAGCGGCTGGTCCGCTTCGCCGCCGAGCCGCCCCGGCTGCTGCCCCCGTACGCCACCGGCGGCGACGGCGGGCCGGTGTGGAGCGCCGAGCTGCCGGTGCCGCTGGACGGGCTCGACGGCCTGCCCCTCGCGGAGCTGCCCGTCACCGTCGACGCCGAACCCGCCGGGCGCGGGGCGGTCCGGATCCGGGTGCGCGACCTGTACGGCCGCCTCGCCGGGGCCGGTCCGCGCACCGTCCGGCTGGACTTCCTGCCCCGGGCGGGCGGCGCCGCCGTCGCCACGCGCCCCGTGGAGCTGCGGGCCGCCCCCGACGGGGACGGCTGGAGCGCCGAGGTGCCCTTCCGGATGCCCGCGCTGGCCGCCACGGGGCGCCACCGCGGGCTGCGCGGGATGCAGGCCTGGGACGTCCGGGCGGGCGTGGAGTGCGGCGACGGGAGCTCCCTCGTCACTTCGCTGCGCCCCCTCGGCGGACTGCTCCGGCGCCGGGCGCTGCCCAGCAGCCGGTACGGTGTTCTGCTGGCGCAGCCCTACCGCACGGCCGCCGGAGCGCTGGCCCTGCGCCTCGCGCCCGGTGCCGGGGGCGCGCTGACCTTCGTACGCAACCGCCTCGACCGCGCCCGCACGCGCAGGTCACGCTAGAGCTCGGGAGATACGCATGACTTTCCTCATCACCGGTGGGGCCGGCTACATCGGCTCACACGTCGTCCGGGCGATGCTGCTCGCGGGCGAGAAGGTCGTGGTCTTCGACGACCTCTCCACGGGCAACGAGCACCGTGTCCCGGAGGGCGTCCCGCTGGTGACCGCCTCGGTGCTGGACCGGCTCGCCCTGGACCGGGCCATCGCCGACCACCGGATCACCGGCGTGGTGCACCTCGCGGGCAAGAAGCAGGTCGGCGAGTCCGTCGAGAAGCCGCTGTACTACTACAACGAGAACGTCCAGGGCCTCACGGTCCTGCTCCAGGCCGTCGCCGCCGCCGGGATCCGCAACTTCCTCTTCTCCTCCTCCGCCTCGGTCTACGGCATGCCCGACGTGGACCTGGTCACCGAGGAAACGCCCTGCGCCCCGCTCAGCCCGTACGGCGAGACCAAGCTGGCCGGGGAGTGGCTCGTGCGGGCCGCCGGCAAGGCGCACGGGATCTCCACCGCCTGCCTGCGCTACTTCAACGTGGCGGGAGCGGCCACCCCGGAGCTCGCGGACACCGGCGTCTTCAACCTCGTCCCGATGGTCTTCGAACGCTACGACGCCGGCGAGGGCGCCCGGATCTTCGGCGACGACTACCCGACCCCGGACGGCACCTGCATCCGCGACTACATCCACGTCGAGGACCTCGCGGACGCCCACGTGGTGGCGGCCCGCCGCCTCGCCGAGTGGGCCGCGGCCGGGGAGCACAAGGACCTGACGGTCAACATCGGGCGCGGCGAGGGCGTCTCCGTCAAGGAGATGGTCGAGCTGCTGAACGAGGGCACCGGCCACACGTACGCCCCCACCGTCACCCCGCGCCGCCCCGGCGACCCCGCGAAGGTCGTGGCCTCGGCCGACCGTATTGCGGCCGAGCTGGGCTGGAAGGCGCGGCACGACGTCCGCGAGATGGTCACCTCGGCCTGGGCGGGCTGGCAGGCCAACCGCGCGGCCGCCGACACCGCGCACAAGGACCTCCACACGGTCTGAGCCGGCGCGGCCCCCGCCGTACGCGGCCGCCCGCCCCGGATCGGATCCGGGGCGGGCGGCTCATCGCGGGATCAGCGGCGGCTCAGCGCTCCAGGAACGCGAACAGCTCTTCCCACCGGTCGGTGATTTCCTCGCTGGAGTAGCGCCGCACGTTCCGGAAGCCCGCGTCGCCGAGCCGGTCGCGCAGGGCGGCGTCCGTCATCAGCGCGTCCAGGTGCGCCGCCAGTTCCATGGTGTTGCCGAGACGGGCCAGCAGCCCGTCCTCACCGTGGCGCACGATCTCCCTGACGCCCGGCGCGCAGTCGAACGCGGCCACGGGCAGACCCGCCGCCATGGCCTCCAGCAGGGTGATCGGGAACCCCTCCGCACGGGAGGCCTGGGCGAAGACGGAGGCCTCGCGCAGGGCGCCGAGCACGTCGGAGGTGCTGCCCATCCACTCCACGGACTCGTCGAGGCCCAGCTCGGTGCAGTGCTTGCGAAGGCCGGCCTCCTCGCTGCCCGCCCCGTAGATCCGCAGGGTCCAGTCGGGGTGGCGCGGCATGGCGTCCGCCCACGCGTCGAGCAGCAGGTCCATGCCCTTCTCGAACGAGAGACGGCCGACGCTCGCGACCACCTTCGCCGTCCGCGGGGCGGGGGCCGGCGGCATGAACGGCAGCGGGTTCGGCATGCTGTCGACGTTCTCCATGCCCGCCCGGATCCACAGGTCCGAGTCCTCGGGGGTGAGGACCAGGAGCCGGTCGGCCTCGGAGTAGAAGCGGCGCACCCGCTCGCCCCGGGTCGACTTGGTGCTGGCCTCGAAGGACTCGTGGCTCATGCCGATGACCGAGAGTCCCTTGGTGTCGGCGAGGGACACCCACTCCATCGCCCAGACCTGTGTGACGATCACCACGGAGCCCGGCCGCGCCGCCCGGAACATTGCGCTCAGCGTGTCCGCCTTGGCCCGCATCTGCGCCCGCCGGGCCGCCTGGCGGCGCCGCTCGGGGGCGTTGAGGCGGCCCTTGACGCCGTGCAGCCGGCGGGCCTTGGGCGGGTGGGTCGCGTAGAGCGTGGTCATCTCGTACGGGAGGTCGGCGGGCAGCTTCTGGCGGATCTCCTCGGCGACCGGCGCGATGCCCACGACGTGCACGCGGTGGCCGCGCCCGCTCAGCAGCCGGGCCATCTGGTGGGACCAGGTGGTCACGCCGCCGAGCTCGTCCACGCTGTTGGAGACGAGGAAGACGTCGCGGCCGCCCTCGGTGGCGGTCTGCTGGCTCACTTGCCGCTCCTGGTGAAGAACTTCTCGACGATCTGGCGGGCGGCGTCCCCGCGGTCGTACTCGCCGAACTCGCTGAGGAAGCGCTGCCGGGCCTCCGCGTACTTGGCGTCCGCCTCGTCGAAGGCGCCGACGGCCTGCATCAGCTCGTCGGCCGTGGCCACCACGGGACCCGGCGCCTTCTCCTTGAGGTCGAAGTAGGTGCCGCGGATGTCCGTCGCGTACTTCTCGTAGTCGTAGGCGAAGAACAGCATCGGCCGGTCCAGCACCGCGTAGTCGAACATCACGGAGGAGTAGTCCGTGATCAGCCCGTCGGCGAGCGCCAGCAGCGGGGTGATGTCGTGGTAGCGGGACACGTCCACGACGCGGCCCGCCACCGACGGCGGCAGCGAGACGCTGTTGAGGTAGTGGGTGCGCACCAGCAGGGTGAAGCGGTCACCGAGCCGGTCCGCGAACTCCTCCACGTCGAAGGGGAACTCGAAGCCCTCCACCGTGCCGTCCGCGTTCGCCCGGAACGTCGGCGCGTACAGCAGCACCTTCTTCTCCGGGTCGATGCCCAGCTCGGCCGCGAGCGGCCCGCGCACCCGCTCCCCGCTCTGCGCCTCGGCGCGGTGCGCCTCGACGAGGGCGTCGTTGCGCGGGTAGCCGGTGCGCAGCAGCACCTCGTCGCGCAGCCGGAAGCCCTTGGCCAGGGTGCGGACGTCGTGCTCGGAGCGGATCAGGAAGTGGTCGAAGCGGTCGACGGCCGCCTGGAAGCGGTCCTGGCCCGCCTTGCCCTGTGCCTTGGTGCGGGGCTCGTGGAACCCCATCCGCTTGAGCGCGGAGCCGTGCCAGGTCTGGATGTACGTGGTCCCGGGGCGCTTGGCCAGGGCCAGCGGGAAGCCCTGGTTGTCGACCCAGTACTCGGCCTGGGCCAGCGCCCGCAGGTACGCCCAGCTCCAGCGCCGGACCAGGGTGGCCTCCTTGGGGAAGCCGGTGGGCTTGCCGCCCGCGTAGGACCAGATCGCCTCGAAGGGCACGCCCTGGCGCACCATCTCCTCGTGGATCGCCTTCGGGCTGTCGCTGTACTGCTTGCCCATGTGGCTCTCGAAGACGACGGTGCCCTTCTTGACCGGCAGCTTCGAGAAGACCTCGTGGTAGAGCTTCACCTTCTGCTCGCCCGAACCGAGGTTGCGGCGGGCCTTCAGGGCCCGGCGCAGGCTGCGCTTGACGACGCCGGCGGCCTTACCGTGCATGGCGTTGTTGAGCAGCGCCTGGGTGCGGACCGCGGCGCGGCCCTCGGCGGTCAGGACGTAGGAGAGGTTGCCCTTCTTGGTCATTTCCGGCTCGAAGCGGTCGGAGACCAGCCGGGTCAGGCGCGGACGGACCCGCAGCCGGGCCGCGGACTCCAGGTCGACGCCGCCGACCGAGACGCGGGTGGTCATCCGGTCCCCGCCGGCCGTCAGCTTCAGCCGGACGTCCCAGACGGCGTCGATGATGCCGAGCGGGCGGACCGTCGAGGCCACGTCGGCCGTGGTGCTCCACTCGATCGTGTCACCGGCGTGGTGCACGGTCGTCACGGGGAAGGTGAACGAACGCACCCCGATCTGGCGCCGGGCCCGGAACTCCAGGGTGGCCTTCAGCGGGGTGTCGGCCTTGATCCTGCCCAGCGGGTTCACGATCCGGCCCGCGAGGGTGACGGTGCCGCGGCCGTCGTCCTCGTACGAGGTGAGCCGGTTGCCCAGGGCCAGCGAGGACAGCGGCGCGGTGTGGTAGCCCTGGTCGGTGACGTCCAGTATGCGGCGGCCCTCGTCGTCGGCCGGGTCGTCGATGTGCTGCGCGCACCAGTAGACGCGGCCGTCGCGCTCGGCGAGGGGGGAGCACAGCCGGCCCTTGTTCGTCATCGCGTCGGCGGCCGGCAGGAGGTTGTCCCAGTCCTCCTTGCCCAGCAGGTAGGCGCAGATGGCCTGGAGGTGCGTGACGTTCTCGTACGCGGCCGGGTCGATGCCGGCCAGGTAGCCGTTGGCCAGGCGGGCGAACTCCTGGCGGTAGGCGTCGCCCAGCAGGGGCAGGTCGCGCAGGTGGAGCACCAGGTCGTGCTTGAGGAACTTGGCGTCCTTCGCCGACTTGATGGCCGTGTGCCCCTTGGCCGCCAGCAGCTCGTCGACGCGGCGGTGGATCTCCATCCGGTGGACGAAGTTCGCGATCTCGTGGCGCCGGTTGCTGATCGACAGCGCGGAGGCCTTCTCGACCACGTTCCAGAAGTACACGTGGTTGGGGATCAGCGTGATGCGGCGGGCGGCGACGTACGCCTGCGCCGAGAACAGCAGGTCCTCGTAGTGGATGCCGACCGGGAACTCCAGGCCCTGCTCCAGCAGGAACTCGCGCCGGTAGCACTTGTTCGTGGAGAGGGTGTCGTAGACCAGCAGGTCCGGGTACTCGGTGATGGAGTCCAGCGTGCGGGTGCGCGCGTAGATCCACGGGTACCACTCGGTGGTCTTGTTCCAGCGGTTGTCGAGGTGCACGCGCACGCACATGCCCGACACCAGGTCGGCCCCGGTGCGCTCGGCGGCGGCCAGCATGTTCCGGCAGGCGTTGCGTTCCAGTACGTCGTCGCTGTCCAGGAACATGACGTACCGGCCGGTGGTCTGCCGGATCCCGTGGTTGCGGGGCGCGCCGCAGCCGCCGCTGTTCTCGGGCAGCCTGAAGGCGCGCACCCGCTCGGGATGCGCCGCCGCCAGCTCCTGGGCGACCTCGTACGACCGGTCCTTGCTGCAGTCGTCCACGATCACGACTTCGACCCCGCGCAGGGTCTGGTCCAAAACCGACTGGACGGCTGTCGGCAGACGCTCTGCGTCGTTGTAGACGATGACGACCACGGAGACGTCAGGCACGTGCACCTCGATCCCTTCGTTCCATTCCGCTTATCCACTCAAAGCTACCGTGTGCCGCACGCGACTCAGGCAGGCCGACGTCCGGCGTGCATACTTCTTAGGAGAGGTGGGTGGCGGGTCCGGTCGCCGAAAATCACCCGTTCGGAGCCAGCAGGAAGTGTCCATGACCAAGCTGTCCGTAGTTGTCCCTTGCTACAACGAAGAAGCCGTGATCGACAGCTTCGACGCAGAGATCCGCAGGGTCCTGGACACCCTGCCCGTGGAGTACGAGGTCTGCTACGTCGACGACGGCAGCCGTGACGGGACCCTCGGAAAGCTCCGCACGATCGCCGCGGCGTACGGGGAGCAGACCCGGTACGTGTCCTTCAGCCGGAACTTCGGCAAGGAGGCGGGCATGCTCGCCGGGCTGAAGGAGGCCACCGGCGACGCCGTGGTCATCATGGACGCGGACCTCCAGCACCCGCCGGAGCTGATCGCCACCATGCTGGAGCACTACCGGCAGGGCCACGACCAGGTCATCGCCCGGCGCACCCGCGAGGGCGACAAGAAGGTCCGCTCGGCGCTCAGCCGCCTGTACTACCGCGGGGTCAACCGCTGGGTCGACGTGGAGCTCGCCGACGGGGTCGGCGACTTCCGCCTGCTCTCCCGCCCGGCCGTCGACGCCCTGCTGGCGCTCCCGGAGTACAACCGCTTCTCCAAGGGCCTCTTCTCCTGGATCGGCTTCGACACCGTCCACTTCGACTACCGCAACGCCCAGCGCGAGGCCGGCGAGACCAAGTGGAAGTTCGGCTCCCTGCTGAACTACGGCATGGACGGGCTGATCTCCTTCAACAACCGGCCCCTGCGCATCGGTATCTGGCTGGGCGTGTCGCTGGTCGGGCTGACCGTCCTGTACGCGCTGTGGATCACCGCGATGGCGATCACGAACGGCATCGACTCGCCGGGTTATGTGACTCTCGTCGCGATGATCGCCGGCATCGGCGGCGTTCAGATGATCATGCTGGGGCTGATCGGCGAGTACATCGGCCGCATCTACTACGAGACCAAGCGCCGCCCGCACTTCCTGGTCAAGGAAGCCCACGGCGTGACCGCCGAGCGGATGCCCGAGGCCTCCCAGGCCGTGATCGTGGAGCGCAGCCGCCGATGACCACCTCCCCTTCCGGTTCCGCCTCCGCATCCTCGCCCGGGTCCCCTCCCGCGCCGCCGCGCGGCCGCCGCGAACAGCTCGGGCAGATCTTCCGCTTCGCCCTCGTCGGCGGGGTCAACACCGGGACCTTCTTCGCCCTCTACCTGCTGCTGCACCCGTGGATGCCGTACTTCGCCGCGTACACACTGGCCTTCGTGCTGTCGATGATCGGGTCGTTCTTCATGAACACCTACTTCACCTACCGCACCCGGCCCACCTGGAAGAAGTTCCTGCTCTTCCCGCTGACCAACGTCACGAACTACGTGATCCAGTCGGTCGGTCTGTACGCCCTCGTCACCTGGGCCGGGATGGACACCCGCATCGCGCCGCTGGTCGCGGCCGTCGTGGCCATCCCGTTCACCTTCCTGCTCTCGCGCAAGATCCTCATCCCGGGGACGGGCGCGGGGGCCGCGGCGCAGACCGGAGCCGAGCCGGAGCGGTCCTCGTCCACGGTCTGAAACCGGCGGGCGCCCCCGCCGCGCCACCCCGTAGATTGGGCCGGTCGAACGGATCGGTCGGTTGGTGAGGGGAAAGACGTGTCAACGGCTAGGCAAGGTGTCGTGGACGCCCGCAGGATCGTGGTCAAGGTCGGCTCCTCCTCCCTGACCACCGCGGCGGGCGGACTCGACGCCGACCGGGTGGACGCGCTGGTCGACGTACTGGCCAAGGCCCGCAGCGGCGGCGAGAAGGAGATCGTCCTGGTCTCCTCCGGCGCCATCGCCGCCGGACTCTCCCCGCTCGGCCTGGCCCGCCGCCCCAAGGGCCTCGCACGCCAGCAGGCCGCCGCCAGCGTCGGCCAGGGCCTCCTCGTCGCCCGGTACACCGCCTCCTTCGCCCGCTACGGCATCCGCGTCGGCCAGGTCCTGCTCACCACCGACGACACCAGCCGGCGCGCGCACTACCGCAACGCCTACCGGACCCTGGACCAGCTGCTGGCCATGGGCGCCCTGCCCGTCGTCAACGAGAACGACACCGTCGCCACGGACGAGATCCGCTTCGGCGACAACGATCGGCTGGCCGCCCTGGTGGCCCACCTCGTCCGCGCCGACCTCCTCGTCCTGCTCTCCGACGTCGACGGCCTCTACGACGGGGACCCGTCCCTGCCCGGGACCACCCGCATCGACGAGGTGCGCGGCCCCGAGGACATCGCCCACGTCTCCATCGGCAGCGCGGGCAAGGCCGGAGTCGGCACCGGCGGCATGGTCACCAAGGTCGAAGCCGCCCGGATCGCGGCCGCCGCCGGGATCCCCGTCGTCCTGACCTCCGCCAGCCAGGCCGCCGACGCCCTGACCGGACGCCCGACCGGCACCCACTTCCGCGCCACCGGCCGCCGCTCCGCCGACCGGCTGCTGTGGCTCCAGCACGCGTCGACCCCGCAGGGACACCTCGTCCTGGACGACGGCGCCGTGCGCGCCGTCACCGAACGCGGCAGCTCGCTGCTGGCCGCCGGGATCGCCGCCGTCGAGGGCGACTTCGTCGCCGGGGACCCCGTCGAACTGCGCTCCGCCGACGGCCGCGCCGTCGCCCGGGGGCTCGTCAACTTCGACGCGAAGGAACTTCCGCAGCTGCTCGGCCGGTCCACCCGGGACCTGGCGCGCGAGCTCGGACCGGCGTACGAACGGGAGGTCGTCCACCGCGACGATCTGGTCCTGCTCCAGGGCTGAGGTTCGGCAAAACCGCCGCGCGGGGGGCCGGGGACTGGTCAACTGTGGGGGGCGGACACGCGTAGCGCAGACAGGAGGCGGCTGGTGAGACGAGCGCTGACCAGCGTCGGCACGGGGGACCGGCACGAAGGCGGGGACGGGGACGCGCACGGCGGCGGGGCCGAGCGGGACGCCTCCCGCCTGTGGCACGTCACCCTGAGCGTCTCCGGCAAGCCGGCGCCGCTGTCCGAGGTCCGGCGCGGGCTGGAGCAGCTCGCGCACGACCACCCCTTCCTGCTGACCAGCCGGTACGCCGACGACCACGCGGAGATCCGGTACTGGGAGGAAGCCCGCGACCTCCACGACGCGGCCGCCGTCGCGCTGCGGCTCTGGGGCGAGCACCGCTCCACGGCACAGTTGCCGCCGTGGGAGATCGTCGGCCTGGAGGTCATCGACCGCGCCACCTACCACCAGCGCGTGGCGGAGGGCTACGGCCCGCCCCCGGCCCACCCGGTGGGCGTGCACCCGTACTGAGCGGTCCGGACTCGGTGGGGGCCGGTGGACGCACGTTGCCCGCAGGGCAATTCCAGCCCCGCCGGCGCTTGAGTCGCGGGCGCGGAGCGCCGTGCAGTGAGCCGCGCCGGCGACTGAGGCGGGAACGGTGGAAGGGAGGGTAGGGGACAGCCCCGCGCAGCGGCCACCCAGCCGCACACGACGGCCGGCCCGGCCACCGGCCCCCCGACGCATGGAGCCCGCCCGGGCAACCCGTCTCGGGGGATGGAACCACGGCCGCGCGACGCCGGCCGGGGACTACCCTGGCCGCATGACCTCGCTCGACGACGCCACCGCGACCGCCACCTCCCCCGTCCTCGCCACCGCGCGAGCGGCCCGCACCGCCGCCGCGGCGATCGCCCCACTCCCGCGGTCCGCCAAGGACGCGGCCCTGCTGGCGATCGCGGACGCGCTGGAGGCCCGTACGGCCGAGATCGTCACCGCCAACGCCGTCGACACCGACAAGGCCCGCGCCGCCGGCACCAGTGAGACCGTCATCGACCGTCTCACCCTCACCCCCGAGCGCATCGCCGCCATCGCCTCCGACGTCCGCGACGTCGCGGCCCTCCCCGACCCCGTCGGCGAGGTCGTCCGCGGCTCGACCCTCCCCAACGGCATCGACCTCCGCCAGATCCGCGTCCCCCTCGGCGTCGTCGGCATCATCTACGAGGCCCGCCCCAACGTCACCGTCGACGCCGCCGCCCTCTGCCTCAAGTCCGGCAACGCGGTGCTCCTGCGCGGCAGTTCCTCCGCCTACGCCTCCAACGTGGCCCTCGTCGCCATCCTCCGCGACGCGATCGAGAGCGCAGGCCTGCCCGCCGACGCGATCCAGCTCGTCCCCGGCGAGTCCCGCGACTCCGTCCGCGAGCTGATGCGCGCCCGTGGCCTCGTCGACGTGCTCATCCCGCGCGGCGGCGCCTCCCTCATCAAGACCGTCGTCGAGGAGTCCACCGTTCCGGTCATCGAGACCGGTACCGGGAACTGCCACGTCTACGTCGACGCCCAGGCCGACCTCGCCATGGCCGTGGACATCCTCGTCAACTCCAAGGCCCAGCGCCCCTCCGTCTGCAACGCCGCCGAGACCCTCCTCGTGCACCGCGACATCGCCGCGGCCTTCCTCCCGCTCGCGCTGGACGCCCTAGCGGACGCCGGGGTGACCGTGCACGGAGACGCCGAGGTGCTCTCGTACGCCGAGGAGTCCAAGGTCACCGCCCTCCCCGCGACCGACGAGGACTGGGCCGAGGAGTACCTGTCCTACGACATCGCCGCCGCCGTCGTGGACTCCCTCGATGACGCCGTTTCCCACATCCGCCGCTGGACCTCGGGCCACACCGAGGCGATCGTCACCACCTCGCAGGCCGCCGCGCGCCGCTTCACCCAGCTGGTCGACTCCACCACGGTCGCCGTGAACGCCTCCACCCGCTTCACCGACGGTGGTCAGTTCGGTTTCGGCGCCGAGATCGGCATCTCCACCCAGAAGCTGCATGCCCGGGGCCCGATGGGTCTCCCGGAGCTCACCTCCACCAAGTACATCGTCACCGGCGACGGTCACGTCCGGTAACCGCCCCCCGAACACGGTGTGGCCGGATTCCGGCTTACACCCTGCCCAAAGCAGCCCCCCAGGTCTACGCTGGTCCCGTGCCGGACGACGTGGGGGGCAAGCCGTTCCCGGACGACGGGGAGCCCGACGACGACCGCGGAGGCGCGGATCAGGACTTCGCCTCCGTGGTGTTCGATGAGGCCTTCGTCCGGAACGCCGAGATCCATGAACCGAGCGCGGCCGAGCGTCAGCGCGCCGCCGACCGGGCGCGCGCCGACGCCGAGGCCGCCCGTGTCGCCGGAGGCTGGGCCGGCGAGGACGACTACGGCCATCCCGACGGGTACGGGATCGACGACCCCGGATGGGAGCCCGGCCACTACGGCTACGGCTACGCGGAAGGCCCGTACGGGGCCTACGGCGGCAGCCTGCGCCCCTACCGCGGCCGGTCGCCCTGGCTGCGCCCCGTCGCCTGGGTGCTCGCCGTCGTGATGGGGCTCGGCATGGTCGCCCTGGCCTTCAGCGCCGTCTACCGCAGTGCCGCCGGCGAGGCGGACCCCGCACCCGCTCCCGCCAGTACGCCGCTCGGGGAAGTCACCGGGGTCGGCGCGTTTACGTACCCCGTCGGCCGCCAACCCTGAAGGTACGACCCCACTCGCCCGTTCCGGAGCTGGGGGCTTCTCTGAAGCGGGGACAGCGGGGAGAAGCGATGGCCGTTCCAGGAGATCCACCAGGCGGCACCCCCGAAGGCATCGGCGAGGGTGACGACGAACTGCGCCCGGACGAGTACCGGTCGGTGGTGTTCGACGAGGACTTCGTCCGCGCTGCCCGGCTCCAGGAGTTCTCCGCCCGGGAACGCATGGGCGAGCACGCCCGGGCCGTCCGCAGCCGGTCCATCTGGTCCGGAGCCGGCTCCGGACACGGCAACGGCACCCCGGGGCGCGGCGCCCGGCAGGGCATGCTGCTCGCGCTGCTCATCGCCACGGCCTTCGCGGTCGCCGTCTACATGGGCCTGCGCAACCCCTCCGTACCCCCGGCGGCCGGCAACACCGAGCCGCTGAGCAGCACCGTCGTCCCCCTCGCACCGGCCGCGGCCGTACCGGGGGGCCGGCCCGCGGACCTCTACGCGAACGGCCCCGCGGCCGAGTACCGGGTCGGGGCGGCCGGGATCACCATGCCGGCCGCGCGCCGCACCCACCACTTCACCGAGAGCCAGGTCGTCGCCGCCCTGTCCATCGCCAAGGACTACCTGGTGCAGTCCTCGCTCGACCCGGACGTGCTCGCCGGCAACGCCTCCCGGCCCGTGCGGGTCCTGCTGGACCCCGGCCAGCTCGCGCAGTTCGACGAGAGCATGGCCTCGCCCTCCGGCGACGGCCGGCACGCCGCCACCGGCTGGCTGGTCCGCTTCGACCCGCACACGGCCGTCGTGGCCGACTCCCGCGTCCGGGTCAGCGGCACCCTCGCCTACGAGGAGACGGGCCCGGAGGCGCTGGAGGTCACCAGCGACCACACCTTCGTGTACGCCGTCCGCCCGGCCACCGGCCCGCCGACCGCCGCCGACGGGGCCTCGCTGTTCACCGTCCGCCGCGAGTTGCGGATGCGCTTCGACCGGGAGGACCTCACGACGGGCCGGACCGAGCTGGTGTCGGCGTACGTGATGGCCGGGCCGCAGGACTGCGCCACCGAGCCCGCGGAGGGCTTCCGCCCGCTGCCGGCCGGAGCCGGTCCCACCACCGTGGGCCCGCCCGCGAGCGACCCGTACGCCAGCGGCCACCCGAGGCGGACCGCCGGGCTCTGCGGCGTCCTGGCCCAGCCCCCGGCGAGCCCGGACCCGACGACCCGGGATCCCGGGTCCCAGGGCTCCACGGCCCAGGACTCCACGGCCCAGGACTCCACGACCCAAGCCCCCACGACCCAAGCCCCCACGACCCAAGCCCCCACGACCCAAGCCCCCACGACCCAAGCCCCCACGACCCTGGATCCGGCGGCCCAGGCCCCCGCGAGCCCGGCCGCGCCGCGCCCCGCGCCGGCGACCCGGGACCCGGCGCCGCCGGGGGCGGCGGCCTCCGTCAGCCCTGGTCCGTAGCCCCGCCGGTGCCCTTGGCGTCCTTGCCCTCGGAGCGGCCGGATCCGGCGGACCCGCCGCCTCCCGCGGCCCCGGTGAACCGGTCGCGCAGCTTGCCGCCGAGGTCGCCCGCGCCGCCCGCTATGTCGCCGACCAGCTTCATCAGCGGATCCTTGCTGCCGCGCACGGAGTCCGCGTAGTGGGAGGCGGACTGGCGGAAGGAATCGGTCACCGAGGTGTCCTTGTCCTCCTCGCGCCGCGGGTAGTGGCCGTCCATGATCCGCTGGTAGTCCCGGTTCTGGGACCACTTCTTCAGCTCGGCCGCCCGGACCGTGGTGAAGGGGTGCGTCCGCGGCAGCATGTTGAGGATCTTCAGGACGGAGTCGCGCAGGTCCCCGCCCGCCTCGTACTCCTCCGCCTGGGCGAGGAAGGCGTCCACGTTCATCTCGTGCAGGTGGTTCCCGCCGGCGAGCTTCATCAGGCCCCGCATCGAGGCGTTGAGGTCCTGTCCCACCAGCAGCCCGGCCCGGTCCGCCGACAGCTCCGACTTGCGGAACCACTCCCGCAGCGCGGTCACGATCGCGGTGATCGCGACGGTCCCCAGCGGGATCCACGCCACCTTCAGGGCCAGGTTCGTCAGGAACAGCAGGACCGTGCGGTACACGGCGTGCCCGGACAGCGCGTGGCCCACCTCGTGGCCGATCACCGCCCGCATCTCCTCCTCGTCGAGCAGCTCCACGAGCGCCGTCGTCACGACGATGATCGGCTCGTCCAGCCCGATGCACATGGCGTTGGGCCGCGGATCCTGCTGCACGTACATCAGCGGGACCTGCTCCAGGTCCAGGATGTAACAGGCGTCGCGCAGCATCTCGTGCAGGTGGGGGAACTGGGTCTCGCCCACGCGCACCGAGTCCGACAGGAACAGCAGTCGCAGGCTGCGCTCCGGGAGCAGCCCGCTCAGGGCCTTGAACACCGTGTCGAAACCGCTCAGCTTGCGCAGCGCCACCAGTGCCGAGCGGTCCGCGGGGTGCTCGTACGCCCGCGACGAAATGCCCGGGAACCTCCTGCGGTTGCGTGCCGGTCCCTTGTCGAATCCGATGTCCGTCATAGCGCCCTCCCCCTCGATCGGTCCTGCTGCCTCACGTCCATACTCTCCAACGCCTGAGTCGGCGTGAGGGTGCCCCGGGCCCCCGCATACGATGTGAGCGAAGTCTCCGCCCGCTCCCGACTCGATAGGTACCTACCTGATGAGCCTCTCCACCACCGCCCACAACCTGGTCGTTCTCGCTGCGGAGGGCGGCGAGCAGCACGGCGGCAACCACGACAGCCTGAGCCCCTACCTGACCGGCGGCGGCGCCTTCTGCATCCTGCTTCTGATGCTGTGGGTGACCACCCGCCTCAACCGCGACCGCTAGACCCGGCTCGGGTTCCGGTCCGGCCGCCGTGGACGTGCCACCGGGCCAGTAGGCTCTGCGCTCATGGGAGAGCAGGAAGTGCCTACGGGCCCGGTCAAGCGCCGGCTCGGCGTCATGGGCGGGACGTTCGACCCGATCCACCACGGACACCTGGTGGCCGCCAGTGAAGTGGCCGCCCTTTTCCACCTCGACGAGGTGGTCTTCGTGCCGACGGGCGAGCCGTGGCAGAAGTCGCAGCGGGCCGTGTCCCCCGCGGAGGACCGCTACCTGATGACGGTCATCGCGACGGCCTCGAACCCGCAGTTCTCGGTGAGCCGCATCGACATCGACCGCGGCGGTCCGACGTACACGATCGACACCCTGCGGGACCTGAGCGCGCTCAACGCCGACGCCGACCTCTTCTTCATCACCGGCGCCGACGCCCTCGCCCAGATCCTGACCTGGCGCAACGCCGACGAGCTGTTCTCGCTCGCCCACTTCATCGGAGTGACCCGGCCCGGCCACGTGCTCACCGACGACGGCCTGCCCGAGGGCGGGGTCTCGCTGGTCGAGGTACCCGCGCTGGCGATCTCCTCCACCGACTGCCGCGCGCGCGTCGCGCAGGGCGATCCCGTCTGGTACCTGGTGCCGGACGGTGTGGTGCGCTACATCGACAAGCGTGAGCTGTACCGGGGAGCCTGAGCTTCCGGAGAGAGGGGCCCCGCGGTGAACGACCCACAGGAGCCGTACGACCCGTACGCCGGCCGACAGCAGCTCATCGGCTACGACCCGTACGGCAGACCGGTGTACGGCCAGGTGCCCGCGCAGTCCGTCCAGCCCGCCCCGCCGCGGTACGAGCAGCAGTACGAGCAGGCGTACGGGCAGACGTACGACCCCTCGTACGGGCAATCGTACGACCAGGGGGTGCCGGGGCAGCAGCAGCATCACGTGCCGCAGCAGGAGTACCCCCCGTCTCCCCAGCCCCAGACAGCCCCGCCCCAGGACCCTTCCTACGGGTACGACACCCGGCAGGACCGGCAGTGGATCCCGCAGCAGCACGCCGCGCCGGCCGCCTCCGGGCAGGCGCCGCAGGCCCCGCAGACCCACGGGCAGCCGGAGCCCCGGTCCGTGCCCGCGCCGCGCCGGGAGGCCGCCGCGGAACAGGAACAGGAACCGGCCCCCGGCTACCGCACCGAGCAGTTCGCCTTCATCGACCAGCAGGACGAGGAGTCCGAGGACGTCATCGACTGGCTCGCCTTCACGGAGAGCCGCACCGAGCGCCGCGAGGAGGCCCGCCGCCGCGGCCGCAACCGGGTGGTCGCGCTGATCGTCGTCCTGGCCCTCTTCGTCGTCTGCGGCCTCGGCTACCTCTGGTACGCGGGCAAGCTGCCCTTCCTCGACGGCCCCGGGCAGAAGAAGGCCGCCGCGGCCGCCACCGGGGCGCAGAAGCGCGACATGATCGTCGTCCACCTGCGCAACACCAAGCGGGGCGGCAGCTCGACCGCCCTCCTCGTGGACAACGTCACCGCGAAGCAGGGCTCCACCGTCCTGCTCCCCAACACCCTCGGCGTCGCCAAGGAGGACGGCACCGGAACCTCCCTCGGCAAGGCGGTCGAGGACGGCAGCCTCGGCACCCGCGAAGCCCTCGACACCGTGCTCGGCACCCACATCGGCGGCACCTGGCGCCTGGACACCCCCTTCCTGGAACGCCTCGTCGACCTGGTCGGCGGCATCGAGGTGGACACGGACACGGCGGTCCCGGCCGATGACCAGGCCAAGGCGCCCGCCGTGGGGCAGGGCCCCAAGCAGGCGCTGACCGGCGCGATGGCCGTCGCGTACGCCACCCACCGGGCCCAGGGCGAGCCGGAGGCCAAGCAGCTGGAGCGCACCGGCAAGGTGCTGTACGCCGTCCTGCGCAAGATCCCCGGCGACCCGAAGGCGGCGGCCACGACCGTCGAGAGCATGGGCCAGATCCTGGACCCGGGACTGGACGCGCAGAGCCTCGGCGCCCTGCTGTCGCGCATCGGCGAGCACGCCAAGGTGGGCGCCTACCGCACCGAGGTGCTCTCGGTGAAGCCGGACGGCGGCCTCACCGACGACGCCAACAAGCGGGTCGTCAAGGAGCTCCTCGGCGGCTCCTTCACGGCCGCCCAGCCCGGCGCCGCCCCCCGGGTGGGCCTCAAGGACGCCACCGGCGACGAGAAGGCGCAGGTCGCGGCGAAGGCGGCCCTGCTCAACGGCGGCTACGCCTTCGTGGACGGCGGCAAGGCCGACCGGACGGCGCCCGCCTCGCAGATCACCTACCAGGACGACGCGCAGCGGGACCGGGCCGTCGGCGTCGCCAAGACGCTGGGGCTGCCGGAGACGGCGGTGAAGAAGGCCGAGAACGCGGTGAACGCGGACATCGTGGTGACGCTGGGCAAGGACTACAAGCCGTCCTGAGCCCGCCCGACGCGGCCGTGGTACCGCCCCGGCCCCGGCCCTGACCTGGTGCTCCGCCCGCGCGGAACGTGACGCGCGGGCGGTGTCGGCGGTACATGAGACCCTTGTAAGGATCTGCCCGCCAACCCGAAAGCATGGCCAGTGACCGCCACGGACCGCTCCATCGAGCTCATCACCGCCGCCGCCCAGGCCGCGGCCGACCGGCTCGCGCACGACATCATCGCGTACGACGTCAGCGACGTGCTGTCGATCACCGATGCCTTCCTGCTCGCCTCCGCGCCCAACGACCGCCAGGTCAAGTCGATCGTGGACGAGATCGAGGAGCGGCTGCTCAAGGAGCTCGGCGCCAAGCCGGTGCGCCGCGAAGGCGACCGCGACGCCCGCTGGATCCTGCTCGACTACGTCGACATCGTCGTGCACGTCCAGCACAGCGAGGAGCGCGTCTTCTACGCGCTGGAGCGCCTGTGGAAGGACTGCCCCGAGATCGAGCTCCCCGAGGACGCCAAGCTCACGATCGGCAAGGCCGAGGAGCACGCCAAGCTGCGCGAGGCGGCGGGCGACGACGAACTGGACGGTGATCTGTTCTGAGCACGGCCGAAGCGGGCGGGTCCGGCAGGAAGATCGTCCTCTGGCGGCACGGCCAGACCTCGTGGAACCTGGAGCGCCGCTTCCAGGGCTCCACGGACATCGAGCTGACCGAGACCGGTGTGGCGCAGGCGCGCCGCGCCGCCCGGCTGCTCGCCTCCCTGCGACCCGACGCCATCGTGGCCTCCGACCTGAGCCGGGCCTCCGCCACGGCGGCCGAGCTGGCCGCCGTCACGGGCCTGCCGGTGGAGCACGACGAGGCGCTGCGCGAGACGTACGCCGGCGAGTGGCAGGGGCTCACCCACGAGGAGATCCTCGACAAGTACGGCGAGCAGTACGCCGCGTGGAAGCGTGGCGAGCCCGTCCGCCGGGGCGGCGGCGAACTGGAGACCGAGGTGGCCGACCGTGCCGCCCCGGTGGTCCTGCACCACGCCGGCCAACTGCCGGAGGGCGGCACCCTCGTCGTCGTCAGCCACGGCGGCACCATCCGTACGACGATCGGCCGCTTGCTGGGCCTGGAGGCGCACTACTGGGAGGGCCTCGGTGGGCTCTCCAACTGCTGCTGGTCCGTCCTCGGCGAGGGCGCGCGCGGCTGGCGCCTGATGGAGCACAACGCCGGCACGCTGCCGGAGCCGGTCCTCGGCGACGACGACTGAGTGCCGCCGCAGGGCGCCTCGGACCCGGATTTCACTTTCCGGCTGGTCACAGGCTAGAGTTCTTCTTGTTCGCAGCGAAGAACACCGGAAACGGGGGAAGCGCAGCGGAGAGCGGGGCTATAGCTCAGTTGGTAGAGCGCCTGCATGGCATGCAGGAGGTCAGGAGTTCAATTCTCCTTAGCTCCACAGTGAAGGATCCCGTCCCCAACAGGGGGCGGGATCCTTGCGTTTGTTCCCTTTGTGCTTGCTGACCCGGCCGGTACGGGCATGGCAGAATCGGACGGCCGGAGGGGGACACGACGGCCCGACGCGGGAGGGAGTCGCTGACGGATGGGTGCACACCGGCGGCGGTGCGACTGGTGCGACAACGGCACGCCGATCGTGCGGGACATGGACCCGGTCAATCCCGACTACCAGTACTGGTGCGAGGAATGCGCGCGGGCGCTGATCATAAAAGGCGACCCGATCGAGACGTACCGGGAGCTGGAGGGCGAGCCGATCTACGGCCGGCTGCTCGACGAGCACTGCACGCTGAAGCGGTTCTACCAGTTCGCACGCGCGTGACGTGATATGTCTGGATGATGCGGGTCAAATCGGACATGGCTCGGGTTCCACGGAAACCGATTTTTGGACCAGGGCCATGACCGTGTAATGTTTGGGACGTCGCCAAGGGGAACCGGAAACGGGAAGCCGGGCGGCAGGCAAGACGAGGGGCTATAGCTCAGTTGGTAGAGCGCCTGCATGGCATGCAGGAGGTCAGGAGTTCAATTCTCCTTAGCTCCACAGTGAGGAAGCGGGTCACCCGGATCGGGTGGCCCGCTTCTCGTTGTGCCCGTTGTGCGGAACGGCAGAGCGTCCGCGGGAGGCGCTGCGGTACCCTGACGCCATGCGTGCCGTACGCCTTCTGCTTACCGAGCCGCGCTGATCAGTACCGACCCCTTCGAGCGAGTCGGCATCGGCGCGGCGTCCCCTCCTGTGCGAGGGGTTTTTTCGTTTGGGCGGGCAGAGACGGCAGAGACGATCGATGGAGCTTCAGAAATCATGAGCGAGACGAACACCCCGGCCCCCGAGGCGGCCGAGGCGCACCGTTACACGGCTGCCATGGCCGCCGACATCGAGGCACGCTGGCAAGACGTATGGGACGCGGAGGGCACCTACGAGGCGCCGAACCCGACCGGCGACCTGGCCGGTGACCCGACGGTCGTCGCGCGCCCCAAGAAGTTCATCATGGACATGTTCCCGTACCCCTCCGGTGCGGGCCTGCACGTCGGCCACCCGCTCGGGTACATCGCCACCGACGTCTTCGCGCGCCACCAGCGGATGTCCGGCCACAACGTCCTGCACACCCTGGGCTTCGACGCCTTCGGCCTGCCGGCCGAGCAGTACGCCGTGCAGACCGGCACGCACCCGCGGGTCTCGACCGAGGCGAACATCGAGAACATGAAGGTCCAGCTGCGCCGGCTGGGCCTGGGCCACGACAAGCGCCGGTCGTTCGCGACGATCGACCCCGAGTACTACAAGTGGACCCAGTGGATCTTCCTGCAGATCTACAACTCCTACTACGACACCGACGCGAAGAAGGCCCGGCCGATCTCCGAGCTGGTCGCCGCCTTCGAGGACGGCACCCGTGAGGTCCCCGGCGGCCGCGCCTGGGCGGGGCTGAGCGCCGGCGAGCGCGCCGACGTCCTGAACGGCTTCCGGCTGGCCTACGCCTCCGACGCGCCCGTCAACTGGTGCCCCGGGCTGGGCACCGTACTGGCCAACGAGGAGGTCACCGCGGACGGCCGGTCCGAGCGCGGCAACTTCCCCGTCTTCAAGGCCAAGCTGAGCCAGTGGAACATGCGGATCACGGCGTACGCCGACCGCCTGCTGGACGACCTGGACGCGCTGGACTGGCCCGAGGCCATCAAGCTGCAGCAGCGCAACTGGATCGGGCGCAGCGAGGGCGCGCGCGTCGACTTCTCCGTCGGCGACACCGGTGCGATCACCGTGTTCACCACCCGCCCCGACACGCTGTTCGGCGCGACGTACATGGTGCTGGCGCCCGAGCACGAGCTGGTCTCCTCGATCGTCCCGGCGGCCTGGCCCGAGGGCACGCACTCCGTGTGGACCGGCGGACACGCCACCCCGGCCGGGGCCGTCGACGCGTACCGCAAGCAGGCGGCGTCGAAGTCCGACGTCGAGCGGCAGGCCGAGGCCAAGGACAAGACCGGTGTCTTCACCGGCGCGTACGCGACCAACCCGGTCAGCGGCGAGCAGGTTCCGGTCTTCATCGCCGACTACGTGCTGATGGGCTACGGCACCGGCGCGATCATGGCCGTTCCGGCGCACGACGGCCGCGACTTCGAGTTCGCGCGCGCCTTCGAGCTGCCGATCCGCTGCGTCGTCGAGCCCACCGACGGCCGGGGCACCGACCCGGCGGAGTGGGACGAGGCGTTCGTCTCCTACGACGCGAAGCTGGTGAACTCGGCGGGCGAGGGCATCTCCCTGGACGGCCTGGGCGTCGTCGAGGCGAAGACCGCGATCACCGACTGGCTGACGGAGCGCGCCATCGGCGAGGGCACCGTCAACTTCCGCCTGCGCGACTGGCTGTTCAGCCGCCAGCGCTACTGGGGCGAGCCCTTCCCGATCGTCTACGACGAGGACGGCGTCGCGCACCCGCTGCCCGAGTCGATGCTGCCGCTGGAACTGCCGGAGGTCGAGGACTACTCGCCGCGCACCTTCGAGCCCGACGACGCCGCGTCCCAGCCGGAGACCCCGCTGTCGCGCAACGGGGCGTGGGTCCACGTGGACCTGGACCTGGGTGACGGCGCGGGCGTCAAGCGCTACCGGCGCGAGACCAACACCATGCCGAACTGGGCCGGCTCCTGCTGGTACGAGCTGCGCTACCTGGACCCGAACAACGCGTCGGCGCTGGTGGACCCGGAGATCGAGCAGTACTGGATGGGCCCGCGCGAGGGCGCGCCGCACGGTGGCGTCGACCTGTACGTCGGCGGTGCCGAGCACGCGGTGCTGCACCTGCTGTACGCGCGGTTCTGGTCCAAGGTCCTGTTCGACCTGGGCCACGTCTCCTCGGCCGAGCCGTTCCACAAGCTGTTCAACCAGGGCATGATCCAGGCCTACGCGTACACGGACGCGCGCGGCGTGTACGTGCCGGCGGCCGAGGTCGAGGAGCGCGACGGCGGCTACTTCTACCGGGGCGAGCCCGTCAAGCGCGAGCACGGCAAGATGGGCAAGTCCCTGAAGAACGCCGTCACGCCCGACGAGATCTGCGAGGAGTACGGGGCGGACACCCTGCGCCTGTACGAGATGGCGATGGGCCCGCTGGACGTCTCGCGCCCGTGGGACACGCGTGCCGTGGTCGGCCAGTACCGGCTGCTGCAGCGCCTGTGGCGCAACGTCGTCGACGAGGAGAGCGGCGCGGTCACCGTCGTGGACGCGGAGCCGGGCGAGGACACCCT
Source organism: Streptomyces sp. AB3(2024) (assembly GCF_041862025.1). NCBI lineage: Bacteria > Bacillati > Actinomycetota > Actinomycetes > Kitasatosporales > Streptomycetaceae > Streptomyces > Streptomyces sp. AB3(2024). Next base: position 147,517 of record NZ_JBGWAB010000003.1, on the reverse strand, counting down.
GCGCGCCCTGCACAAGGCGATCGACGGAGTCGGCGGCGACATGGCGGGCCTGCGGTTCAACACCGCCATCGCCAAGATCACCGAGCTGAACAACACCCTGACGAAGGCGGGCCGGCCGCTGGAGCGCTCGGTCGCCGAGCGGCTGGTGCTGCTGGTCGCCCCGCTGGCGCCGCACATCGCGGAGGAGCTGTGGCGCCGGCTGGGCCACACCGACTCGGTGGTCCACCAGGACTTCCCGGTCGCGGACCCGGCGTACGTCGTGGACGAGACCGTCACCTGCGTGGTGCAGGTCAAGGGCAAGGTCAAGGCGCGCCTGGAGGTGCCGCCGGCGATCTCGGACGCCGACCTGGAGCAGCTGGCGGTCACGGACGCGGCCGTCGTGGCGGCCCTGGGCGGCGCCGAGATCCGCAAGGTGATCGTGCGCGCGCCGAAGCTGGTGAACATCGTCATCTGAGCCGAGTGGACCCCCGGCATGGGGGAGATCCCGTACGGGCAGGTTGGGGGTTCGTTTGGAACCCCCGACCTGCCCGTGGCGTTTACCGTGGAAGGGGACGGACGGCGGAGGAAGGGAACCCTCATGGAGGCGGGCGCTTTGATCATCTTTGCCCTGTTGGTGCTGTTCGCCTTTCTAGGGCTGGGCGTGTGGGCCACCGTGAAGGTGGTCGGCGCGGCGAAGCGCGGCGTGGACCGGACCATCACCCAGGCCCGCCGCACTGTCGAGGACACCGCTCTGAAGGCGAAGAGCCTCGGTCAGGTCGGGGTCCCGGGGGCCTTGGCGCAGTTGCGGCTGGACCTGCGGACCTCGATGAGGGCCACGCAGCAGGCGCTGTACCAGGGGGTGCAGACGGACAGCTCGCTGAAGGAGTCGATCGGGCTCTTCGAACGGCTGAGCGCGCACGGCCACGAGCTCGACGAGGAACTGAAGCGGCTGGAGCAGGAGCCGGACCGGCGGAGGATCGCCGACGGGCTTCCTGAGCTGCGGGAACGCACCGCGAAGATCAAACAGGCCTCGGACTCGCTGCGGTGGGCCGCGCGGGACCGGGCCCGCCGGTTCGCGGAGGACGACCTCACGGCCCTGTCGGAGCAGATCGAGGTCGAGTCGGGGGCGCTGCGGGACTGGTCCCGGGAGTCGGTGGACGACCTCGCGGCCGCGGCGGAGGCCGCGGCGGAAGCCGGCGGGACCGCTGCCGGTGGCGGTGCCCCGGCCGCCGGGCCGCGCCCGGCGGCGCTGAACCCCTCCACCCCGGTGACGCACTACCCCTGGCAGAAGACGCCCAGGCCGGAGGCCACCACCTGAAGGGAGGCGTGGGCGAGGGCCGGGCTGCCGGATGCACCGCTGTGGCGGTAACCTCCGGCTCATGTCCCGCCATGTCGCGATCGTCACCGATTCCACGGCCTATCTGCCCCCATCGGCGATGGCGCGGCACGGAATCACCGCAGTCCCCCTGACCGTGGTCCTGGGGGACGAGGCCCTCGAAGAGGGTACGGAGATCTCGGCCCGCAGCCTCGCTGTAGCCCTCCAGAAGCGCCGGCCGGTGACCACCTCCCGCCCGGGCCCGGAGGAGTTCGTACGGGCCTACCAGGCGGCCGCGGACGCCGGTGCGACGGGCATCGTGAGCCTGCACCTGTCCGCCGAGTTCTCGGGCACCTACGACGCCGCCGTGGTCGCGGCCAGGACGGCCCCCGTTCCGGTCCGCGTCGTCGACACCGGGATGGTCGCGATGGCCCTCGGCTTCTGCGCCCTCGCCGCGGCGGAGGCGGCCGACGCGGGGGGTTCCGTCGACGAGGCCGTGGCCGCGGCCGAGAAGCGGGCCGGGGAGATGGCGGCGTACTTCTACGTGGACACCCTCGACTACCTGCGCCGGGGCGGGCGGATCGGGGCCGCGCAGGCCCTCCTCGGGTCGGCGCTGGCCGTCAAGCCGCTGCTGACGCTGGACGGCGGGCGGATCGAGATGCTGGAGAAGGTGCGGACGGCCTCCAAGGCCATCGCGCGCCTGGAGGAGCTGGCGGTCGAGCGGGCCGGGACGCGCAGCGTCGACGTCGCCGTGCACCACCTCGCGGCCCCGGAGCGGGCCGAGAAGCTCGCCCAGCGGCTCCGCGAGCGCATCCCGGGCCTGGTCGAGCTGCACGTCAGCGAGGTCGGAGCGGTGATCGGCGCGCACACCGGGCCGGGGCTGCTGGCGGCGGTCGTGTCGCCCCGCTGATCACCGGAACGGGTGGCGGAGTTGTCCACAACGGGCGCTCCGTCCACCGGAATCGGCGCCTCCGAACGGCGATCGGGGATCGGTCCTAGCGTCGTGGCATGACTCTTCGCATGCGTGCCCCGCGCCGTTCCGGGGCTTCTGAAGTGGTGGTCGGTCACGATGCTGTTCTGCGGGGCGGGGGTGGTGCGGGCGACACGGGTGGTTCGGGTGGTGCTCGCGGTGCGGGTGCCGGGCCCGGGCGGGGCCGTGGCTCCGACGGCCGGTTCCGGTCGAGGCCCCGGGCGGACCCCGCCGTGGTACGGCGCCGGGCGCAGGCCCTGCTGGCGGGCAACTTGGGGCTGACGCCGACTCCGGGGGCGGGGACGGGGACGGGGGAGCCTGGGGTGGAGCGGGGGTCGGAGCGGCCTTCGCCGCCGCACTCGGGGTCGTGGGACGGGCCCGGAGTGGAGGCCCCGGGGCGGGTGGCCGATCCACCGCCGGACGCGGAGCCGTGGCTGGGCGCCTACCCCCGGGCCTGGCCCGAGGCGGCGGGGCCGGCGGAGGCTGATGGGCTGGTCCCGCCCGTGGAGCCCGCCGTCGGGGCGGCGGCGGGGCTCGACGCGTCGAACGGGCCGGGGGGAGCCGTTGCCGGGGCTCGGTGGGCGGCGGTGCGGGAGCGGATGCCGGTGTGGGTGCAGGCCCGGTGCGGGATGGAGCCGCGGACGGTGGCCGCCGTTGCCGTCGTGCTGGTCGCGGCGCTCGGATTCGCCGCCCAGCAGTACTGGTCCGGACGCCCGCGGCCGGTGACGGCCCCCGCGGTGGTCGCCCCGCCGTCCGTGCCGTCCTCGCCGCCCCCGGCCCCGGGCGCCCCGGCCGTCGGCGCAGGGGCGCGGATCGTGGTGGACGTCGGCGGTGGGGTCCGGGAACCGGGGGTGCGGCGGCTTCCCGGCGGCTCGCGGGTGGAGGACGCGCTGGCCGCCGCCGGGGGAGTGGTGCCCGGCACCGACACCAGCGGGCTCAACCGCGCCCGGATCCTGGTGGACGGCGAGCAGGTGCTGGTGGGGGCCACCGCGCCGCCGGGTCAGGGCGGCCCGGGAAGCCCGGGGGGTGCCGGGCCGGGCCCCGGACCGCTGAGCCTGGCCGGTGCCACCGTCGAGCAGTTGGACGGGCTGCCCGGGGTCGGCCCGGTGCTCGCCCGGCACATCGTCGACTTCCGCACCGCCCGGGGCGGCTTCCGCACCGTCGAGGACCTCCGGCAGGTCGACGGCATCGGCGAGCGCCGGTTCGCCGACCTGCGCGGGCTGGTGCGGCCGTGAGCACCCCGGAGCGGGGTGGGGCCGCGGCGATGGACCTGCGGCTGGCGGGGCCGGCGGTGGCCGCCTGGGGAGCAGCCGCCCTCGCTCTCGGGCTGCCCGGGGCGTGGACCGCCGCCGGGGCGGGGCTCGCGGTGGCCGTGGCGGGGGTGCTGCTGCTGGCGACCTCCCGCCGGCCGCAGCCGCTGTGGCGGGTCGGTACGGCCGCGGCCGCCGCGCTGCTGTGTGCGGCCGCCGGGGCGGGGGTGGCCGGGCTGGAGCGGGCCGAGGCGCGGGCGGGGCCCATGGCCGGGCTGGCCCGGGAGCACGCCCGGGTCCTCGTGGAGCTCACCGTCGGCTCGGACCCCCGCGCCACCCGGGGCGGGAGCGGGCCGCCCGGGGTGGTCCTGGACGCGGTGGTGACCCGGGTGACCGGGCCCGACGGGGTGACGACCCGGGTCGGGACGCCGGTGCGGGTGCTGGCCGGGCATCCGGGATGGGCCGCGCTGCAACCCTCGACCCGGGTGACGGTGGCCGCCCGGCTGGCCCCGGCGCGGGACGGGGAACGGGCCGTGGCGCTGCTGCGCCCGGCCGTGGCCGCCCCGCCCGGGGTGAGCGGCGGCCCCGGTGCCGCGCAGCGCCTCGCGGGGAGCCTGCGGGCCGGGCTGCGTGAGGCCACCGAAGGGCTTCCGGCCGACGCGCGGGCCCTGCTGCCGGGGCTGGTGGTCGGCGACACCTCCCGGGTGCCGCCCGACCTGCACGCGGCGTTCGAGGCCACCGATCTGCTGCACCTGCTGGCCGTCTCCGGGTCCAACCTGACCGTGGTGCTGTACCTGCTCATCGGGTCCCCGGCCCGCGCGCAGCAGGCCGAGCGGAGCGGGCTCGCGCCCCGGTTGGGGCTGTCGCTGCGGGCCACGGCCCTGGGAGGGGCCGCGCTGACGCTGGCGTTCGTGGTGGTGTGCCGGCCCGAGCCGAGCGTGCTGCGGGCCGCCGCCTGCGGCGCGGTGACCCTGCTCGCCCTCGCCACCGGGCGGCGCAGGTCCCTGATCCCGGCGCTGGCCGCGGCCGTGGTGGTGCTGGTGCTGTACGACCCGTGGCTGGCGCGCAGCTACGGTTTCCTGCTCTCGGTGCTGGCCACCGGGGCGCTGCTCACCCTCGGGCCGAGGTGGGGCGAGGCCCTGCGGCGGCGGGGGATGCGGCCGAGGCTCGCCGACGCCCTCGGGGCCGCCGCCGCGGCGCAGGCGGTGTGCGCGCCGGTGGTGGTCGTGCTCTCCGCCCGGGTGAGCCTCGTCGCGGTGCCCTGCAACCTGTTGGCGGAGCTGGCGGCGGGACCTGCCACGGTGCTCGGCTTCGCGGTCCTCGCCGTGGCTCCGCTGTCCCTGCCCGCGGCGAAGGCGCTCGCCTGGTGCGCGGGGGTCCCGGCGGGGTGGATCGCGGGCGTGGCGCGGGCGGGGTCCCGGCTGCCGGGGGCGGAGCTGCCCTGGCCCGGCGGGCTCGGCGGGGGGCTGCTCCTGGTCGTCGTCACGTCGGCGGTCCTCGGGCTCGGAGCCCGCTACGGACGCAGGCGCGGGGTCCGGGCCGGCCTGGTGGTGTTGCTGCTGGTCGCGGTGGTGCGGCCGCCGCTGCCGACCCGGGTGCTCACCGGCTGGCCGCCGCCGGACTGGACCTACGTGCAGTGCGCGGTGGGGCAGGGGGACGCAGCGGTCCTCTCCGCCGGTCCCGGTACGGCCATCGTCGTGGACGCCGGTCCCGAGCCCGGCCCGGTCGACTCCTGTCTGCGGGCCCTGGGTGTGAGACGCGTCCCACTGCTCCTGCTGACGCATTTTCACGCCGACCACGTGGGAGGGCTTTCCGGGGTGCTGCGGGGCCGCTCCGTCGGTGTGATCCAAACCACCGCCCTGCAGGAGCCGGCCGCGCAGGCGGCCGTGGTCCGGCGCACCGCGGCGGCCGCCCGGGTACCCGTCGTCCCGACGGCTGCGGGGGAGCGGCGCAGGGCCGGGCCGCTGGAATGGCAGGTGCTCTGGCCGTCGGCTTCCGGCCCGCCCCCGGACGGCCCCAACGACGCGAGCGTGGTCCTGCTGGTGCGCACGCCGGGCCTGACGCTGCTGCTGCCGGGGGACCTCGAACCACCGGCCCAGCAAGCCCTCTTGAGGGCGCATCCGGAACTGGGCCCGGTGGACGTGCTCAAGGTGGCCCACCACGGTTCGGCGCACCAGGACCCCGGTCTGCAGGACCGGATCCGGCCACGACTCGCGATCGTCCCCGTCGGCGCGGGCAACCGCTACGGACACCCCGCAGCGGGTACGCTCGCGCAGCTGAGGGCCCGTGGGACGACGGTGCTGCGCACGGACCGGGACGGCTCCGTGGCCGTCGCCGGAAGCGGCACGGGGATGCGAGCGTTTCCGGCCGGACGGCGCCGGAACCGGCGTGGTCATACCGGGCGCGACCGCTCTGTTTGCCCACAACCCGACAGCATGATCGAATGCGTCTTCGCCAGAACGGTCCAAGTCCACACAGCACGGGGGTGCATTAGCCATGTTCGGTCGCAGACGGGGGATGGAGACGGCGGGGAGCGCCGGCTCGCACACATCCGCGACCCTTTCACTGCCGCCTACGGCGCGGTTGTTGAGTTGCAGGGTGCTCGATACGGTCCACCAGCCCATCCGCCAGGCCAAGTTCGAGGTGACCGACCCGATCGGAAGGCGGGTCGTCAGCGGGGAGACGGATCCCTACGGCGGGTTCACGGCAGCCATGCCGGAGGGGGAGTACCGGCTCTCGGTCACTGCGGAGGGGTACGCTCCGTTCCACGGTGCCACGCTGGTGGGGGACCCGGCGCAGCCCGGCACCGCGGAGATCATCCTGGACGCGGTGGAGCCGCCGCTGCTGCCGCAGCCCGGCCACTGGGAGCTCGACCCGACGCACTCCTCGATCGGTTTCACGGCCCGGCACATCGGCTTTGCCAGGATCCACGGCCGGTTCACCACCTTCGCCGGCGCGGTGCGGATAGCCGAGCGCATGGAGGACTCCTCCATGCACGTCATCATCGACGCGGCGAGCATCGACACGGGTCTGCGGATGCGGGACGACCACCTGCGCTCCGCCGACTTCCTCGACGCCGCCCGGTACCCGACGGTCGAGTTCTACAGCGAGCGGTTCATCCACCGCAGCGGAAGCCGCTGGGCGGTCGCCGGAGCCCTGACGCTGCACGGTGTCAGCCGCTCCGTGACCCTCGACACCCAGTACCTGGGCAACGGCACGGGACTGGAGGGCGAACCGCGCGCGGCCTGCCGCGCCACGGCAGAACTGCACCGCGAGGACTTCAGCCTGAACTGGCAGTCGATCCTGGCGCAGGGGATCGCGGCGATCGGGTCGAGCGTGGAAGTGGAGCTGGACGTACAGATCGTCCACAAGGCGTAGGGCCCGCCCTACGGGGCTTCCAGCCAGCCGTCGTACTCGGCGGCGAGCTCGTCCAGCGAGGCTGCCTCCAGTCGTTCCTGCGGGTCCTCGACGACCACCAGCCACTGGGCGTCCTCGGCGTCGTCCTCGCCGGCGAGGGCGTCGCGGACCAGCTGGGGTTCCTCGGGCAGGCCGAAGCGGTCGACGGCCTCCCGGGCCACCTCCTCGGCGCAGTCGCGGTCGGGCAGGACCAGTATGTGTCGCTCGTTCACCCGACCATTCTCGGGCACCGGACGCGGGGCGCTGTCGGTGCGGCGTGGGATGCTGGGGACGATGGCCACCAGGAAGAACTCCACCGACGAACCGCTTGCCCCGATCACCCTCGCGGTGGGGCAGGAAGACCTGCTGCTCGACCGCGCCGTGCGGGACGTCGTGACGGCGGCCCGCGCGGCCGACGCCGACACCGATGTGCGGGACCTCACGTCCGATCAGCTCCAGCCCGGCACGCTGGCGGAGCTGACGAGCCCCTCGCTGTTCTCCGAGCGCAAGGTCCTGATCGTCCGCAACGCGCAGGATCTGGGCGCGGACACGGTGAAGGAGGTCAAGGCCTACCTCGCCGCGCCGTACGAGGAGATCGCCCTGGTCCTCCTGCACGCCGGCGGGGTCAAGGGCAAGGGCCTGCTGGACGCGGCCCGCAAGGCCGGGGCCCGGGAGGTCGCCTGCCCGAAGATGACGAAGGCCGCGGACCGGCTGTCGTTCGTGCGGGGCGAGTTCCGCGCGCTGGGGCGCTCCGCGACCCCGGAGGCCTGCCAGACCCTGGTCGACGCGATCGGCAGCGATCTGCGGGAGCTGGCGAGCGCCGCGGCGCAGCTGTGCGCGGACGTCGAGGGCACCATCGACGAGGCCGTGGTCGGCCGCTACTACACGGGCCGGGCCGAGGCCTCCAGCTTCACGGTCGCCGACCGTGCGGTCGAGGGGCGGGCCGCCGAGGCCCTGGAGGCCCTGCGCTGGTCGCTGTCCACGGGAGTGGCCCCGGTGCTGATCACCAGCGCGCTGGCCCAGGCGGTCCGGGCGATCGGGAAGCTCGCCTCCGCCCCGCGCGGTGCCCGTCCGGGCGACCTCGCGCGGGATCTGGGGATGCCGCCGTGGAAGATCGACCGGGTCCGTCAGCAGATGCGGGGCTGGTCGGCGGATGCCGTCTCGGACGCCCTGCGCGCCGTGGCCGCGGCCGACGCGGGGGTCAAGGGCGGCGGGGACGACCCCGAGTACGCCCTGGAGAAGGCCGTCGTGGCCGTGGCCCGCGCGGCCCGCCCCCAGCGCCGCTAGGCCCTGTCGGGCCCTGTCGGCGTCGGCCTCCCGGCTCTGCCCGCCCCCGGTCCGCCGGACGGTCCGCCGGACGGTCCGCCGGGCATCCTGGCCGTCGGTGTCAGGACGCGCGGGGCCGGTGCCCGGTCAGCTTCTGCCAGACGTCGCACTGTGCCTCCCAGTCGGCGAGGGCCCGCAGCAGGCGGGGGTCCGCCCGCTGCGTCTCGCCGAGGGCCGTGACCTCCAGGCCGGCCTGCTCGCGCCGCGCCGCGGTGTCGGAGGCCAGCTGCTGGAGCTCGGTGTCGATCTCGGCGGTGCGTTCCCGCGCCGACTCCCGGAAGGTCCTGGCCGCCAGTACCTGGTTGTGGATCCGGTCGCGGAAGTGCCGGACCGCCGTCTCGCGGTGCGCGGCCCGTGGGTACACCGCGGTGCGCTGGGTGCCGTCCTGGCGGGTGACGTGGAGGAAGAGGTGCTCGCGGGCGTCCGAGAAGCTGACGGTGAGGTCGGCCAGCGGCAGCGTCTCGTCGATCCCGGCGGGTGCCTCCTCCCCTTCGGGAGCCTCCTTCATGAACAGCAGGACGTGCTCGTGCAGCCGGAGGGGTCCCAGGCGGGGTCCCACGGACGAGCCCCACCCCGGCCGCAGCAACCGCTGCCGTTCCGTCTTCAGAGCCCGGGCTTCCTGCCGGCCCCGCTGCTCGATCTCCTCGACGTGCTCCCGCGCCCGTGCCAGGTGCCGCCGCTGCTCGCCCTCCACCGCCCGTCTGTTCAGGCGGGTGCGGTGCAGGGCCTCGCGCCGGTCGCGGTGCGCGGCGGCGAAGGCGTAGCGCCATTCGCTCATGCGGCACGGGTACAGGCACAGCCGCCGCAGCGCCCAGAACGCTCCGCATCCCAGGACGACGAGCACGATGAGCACGGCGTTCAAGGTCCGCCCTTCCCCCGGGGCCACGTCGCCAGCAGTGTCCCAGAGGGCCGGAGCGCGGTGAAGGGGGTCGGCCCGGAAATGCGGACGGCCCACCCGATGGGGCCGGGCGGGCCGTTCGTCACCCGGTCGGTGACCGGGGGTGATGCTGTGAAGATGCTTGCGCCGCACCCGCGTGGCGAACGCAGGCCGCGTGCGGCGCGGTGTGCCGGTGAGGGAGCGGGAGAGAGGGCCCGCTGGTTCCCTACCGGCGATTCACATCAGGAGCTCAGCCCTGGAGGGAGGCAACCTTGGAGGCCAGCGCCGACTTCTTGTTGGCGGCGGCGTTCTTGTGGATGACACCCTTCGAGACAGCCTTGTCGAGCGCACGCGCGGCGGCGCGGGAAGCCACGGTGGCCTTCTCGGCGTCACCGGCGAGGACGGCCTCGCGGGCCTTGCGGATCGCGGTCTTGAGCGAGGACTTGACGGCCTTGTTGCGCAGGCGCGCCTTCTCGTTCGTCTTGTTCCGCTTGATCTGGGACTTGATGTTCGCCACGAAAGAGCCTTTTCAGGTTCAGAGTTTGATCTTCGGATTGTGTCCCGACAGCTGAGAGGGCATACGAGACACAGCTGCCCAGGCTACCAGGCGCGCTCCGACCGGCCCAAACCGAGCGCACTGCCCCGTCCATGGGACCATGGGAGCCTGCGTACAGATCCGACATCGCGCCGACGAAGCCGAAGGCGACGAGATCCGACCTTCGCTGAAGAAACCGCTTCCGACTGCGCCCCGAGAATCAGGACACTGCGTGCCCGCGATCCCCAGCCACGTGCCCGAGCCGAGCCGTACCGACCCGGCGCTGATCCGCAACTTCTGCATCATCGCGCACATCGACCACGGCAAGTCGACGCTCGCCGACCGGATGCTCCAGCTCACCGGCGTCGTCGACCAGCGGCAGATGCGCGCCCAGTACCTCGACCGCATGGACATCGAGCGTGAGCGCGGCATCACGATCAAGTCGCAGGCGGTCCGTCTGCCCTGGGCCCCCACCGAGGGCGCGGGCAAGGGCAGCACGCACATCCTGAACATGATCGACACCCCCGGTCACGTCGACTTCACCTACGAGGTCTCCCGCTCCCTGGCGGCCTGCGAGGGTACGGTCCTGCTGGTGGACGCCGCCCAGGGCATCGAGGCCCAGACCCTCGCCAACCTGTACCTGGCGATGGAGAAGGACCTCGCGATCGTCCCGGTCCTGAACAAGATCGACCTGCCGGCCGCCCAGCCGGAGAAGTTCGCGGAGGAGCTCGCGAACCTGGTCGGCTGCCAGCCCGAGGACGTCCTGCGCGTGTCGGCGAAGACCGGTCTCGGCGTGGACGCGCTGCTGGACAAGATCGTCGCCACGGTCCCGGCCCCCGTCGGCCCCAAGGACGCCCCGGCCCGCGCGATGATCTTCGACTCGGTCTACGACTCGTACCGCGGTGTCGTGACCTACGTCCGTGTCGTCGACGGTCAGCTCAACAAGCGCGAGCGCATCCGGATGATGTCGACCGGCGCCACGCACGAGCTGCTGGAGATCGGCGTCTCGTCCCCGGAGATGACCCCCTCCGACGGCCTCGGCGTCGGCGAGGTGGGTTACATCATCACCGGCGTGAAGGACGTCCGTCAGTCCAAGGTCGGTGACACCATCACCAGCCTGCACGACGGCGCGACCGAGGCCCTCGGCGGCTACAAGGACCCGCGTCCGATGGTCTTCTCCGGCCTGTACCCGCTCGACGGCTCGGACTACCCGGACCTGCGCGAGGCCCTCGACAAGCTGCAGCTGAACGACGCCGCGCTCGTCTACGAGCCGGAGACCTCGGCGGCGCTCGGCTTCGGCTTCCGCGTCGGCTTCCTCGGCCTCCTCCACCTGGACGTGGTCCGCGAGCGCCTGGAGCGCGAGTTCGGCCTCGACCTGATCGCCACCGCGCCCAACGTGGTCTACCGCGTCGTCCTGGAAGACGGCAAGGAAGTCACCGTCACCAACCCGAGCGAGTTCCCCGAGGGCAAGATCAGGGACGTGTTCGAGCCGGTCGTCCGGGCCACCCTGCTCGCGCCTTCCGAGTTCATCGGCGCGATCATGGAGCTCTGCCAGCAGCGCCGCGGCACCCTCCTCGGGATGGACTACCTCTCCGAGGACCGGGTCGAGATCCGCTACACCCTCCCGCTCGCGGAGATCGTCTTCGACTTCTTCGACCAGCTGAAGTCCAAGACCCGCGGTTACGCCTCCCTCGACTACGAGCCCACCGGCGAGCAGGCCTCCGGACTGGTCAAGGTCGACATCCTGCTGCACGGCGACAAGGTCGACGCCTTCTCCGCCGTCACGCACAAGGACGCCGCCTACGCCTACGGCGTGCGCCTCGTCGCCAAGCTGCGCGAGCTCATTCCGCGGCAGGCCTTCGAGATCCCGATCCAGGCGGCCATCGGCTCGCGCGTCATCGCCCGCGAGACCATCCGCGCCATCCGCAAGGACGTCCTCGCCAAGTGCTACGGCGGTGACATCTCCCGTAAGCGGAAGCTGCTGGAGAAGCAGAAGGAAGGCAAGAAGCGGATGAAGATGGTCGGCTCCGTGGAGGTCCCGCAGGAGGCCTTCATCGCCGTCCTCTCCAGCGACGAGTCCGGCGGCAAGAAGAAGTAACCGACCGGTAACCGACAGCGGTCGGAGGCGGCCGTGCCAAGCGGTCGCCAAGGGCGGGTCAAGAACCACCCTCGCCCCAAGTCGGACGAATGGGCCCACATGTGCACGCATGGGGGCCCTTTTCGTTATGAAGCGGCCGCTCGGAGGCCCTTACGCGCCGGGCGCACGGCCTCTACGCTGATCACTGCTCGATGGTTACTCGCCAGTTTCAAAAAGCTGCCAGCACCACCCGCCCGTCCCAAAGCGCCCCCACGCCCACGCCCTGCCGCGTGGACCGGTCCGGAGGATGTCGTGAGCGACACACAGACCTTGATCGAGAACCGCCCGCCCACCGTGGCGGCCCTCTTCCTTGACCGCGTCGCCGCCACGCCGAACGCGGAGGCCTACCGCTTCCCGGTCCCCGCGGCCGGCCCGGAGGGCGGTCCGGACGACTGGAAGTCGCTGAGCTGGGGACAGGCGGCCGAGCGGGTCTTCGCCATCGCGGCGGGCCTGATCTCCCTGGGCCTGCGCCCGGAGGAGCGGGTCGCGCTCGCCTCCAACACCCGGGTCGAGTGGATCCTGTCCGACCTCGGTGTGATGTGCGCGGGCGGCGCGGTCACCACGATCTACCCCAGCACCAACGCCGAGGAGTCCTCGTACATCCTCGCGGACTCCGAGAGCCGGGTGCTGATCGCCGAGGACGCCAAGCAGCTCGCCAAGGCCCGCGAGCGCCGCTCCGGCCTGCCGAACCTCGCCCACGTGGTGGTCCTGGACGCGGCCGACGCCGTCGGCGCCGACGGCGACCCCGAGGGCTGGGTCCTGTCCCTCGCCGACCTGGAGGCGCTCGGCAACGAGTACCTGGCCAAGCACCCCGAGGCGGTCAAGGAGCGGATCGCGGCCATCACTGCCGACCAGCTCGCCACCCTCATCTACACCTCCGGCACCACCGGCCGCCCCAAGGGCGTCCGCCTGCCGCACGACAACTGGTCGTACATGGCCAAGGCCACCGTGGCCACGGGCATGATCCACTCGGACGACGTCCAGTACCTGTGGCTGCCGCTGGCGCACGTCTTCGGCAAGGTGCTGACCTCCGGGCAGATCGAGGTCGGGCACGTCACCGCGGTCGACGGCCGGATCGACAAGATCATCGAGAACCTGCCGGTGGTCCAGCCGACGTACATGGCGGCCGTCCCGCGCATCTTCGAGAAGGTCTACAACGGCGTGGCCGCCAAGGCGCGGGCCGGCGGCGGGGCCAAGTACAAGATCTTCCAGTGGTCGGTCGGCGTCGCCCGCGAGTACGCCAAGGTCACCCAGGACAACTTCCGCCGCACGGGCCAGGCCACCGCCCCCTTCGGCCTCGCCACCAAGCACAAGATCGCCGACGCGCTCGTCTACTCCAAGCTCCGCGAGGCCTTCGGCGGCAAGCTGCGGGCCGCCGTCTCCGGCGCCTCCGCCCTCGCCCCCGAGATCGGCTACTTCTTCTCCGGGGCGGGCATCCACATCCTGGAGGGCTACGGCCTGACGGAGTCCAGCGCGGCCTCCTTCGTCAACCCCGGCGAGGCCTACCGCACCGGCACCGTGGGCAAGCCGCTGCCCGGCACCGAGGTCCGCATCGCCGACGACGGCGAGGTCCTGCTGCGCGGCCCCGGCATCATGCAGGGCTACCACGGGCAGCCCGACAAGACCGCCGAGGTGCTGGAGAGCGACGGCTGGCTGCACACCGGCGACATCGGCGAGCTGTCCCCCGACGGGTACCTGCGCATCACCGACCGCAAGAAGGACCTGATCAAGACCTCGGGCGGCAAGTACGTCGCCCCGGCGGAGATCGAGGGCCACTTCAAGGCGATCTGCCCGTACGTGTCGACCATCGTCGTGCACGGCGCCGACCGGAACTTCTGCTCGGCCCTGATCGCCCTCGACGAGCCGGCGATCCTCGGCTGGGCCGCCGAGAACGGCCTGGAGGGCAAGACGTACGCCCAGGTCCTGGCCGCGCCGGAGACCGACCGCCTGATCGAGACCTACGTCCAGACCCTGAACGAGGGCCTCCAGCGCTGGCAGACGATCAAGAAGTTCCGGATCCTCCCGCGCGACCTGGACGTCGAGCACGGCGACCTGACGCCCAGCCTCAAGCTGAAGCGCCCGGTCGTCGAGCGTGAGTTCAAGCACCTCATCGACGAGATGTACGCGGGCTCCCGGGAGGCCTGACCGGCGCCCGGCCCGACGCGGGAAACGACCTTGGGGCAGTGCGGGACAATGGGCCCATGCCTTCCGCACTGCCCGACGGTGAACCCATGCCCGAAGACGGCTCGCTGCCGTCGCACGCCCTGGCGGGTGCCGGGGACCGGCCACTCGGGTTCTACCTGCACGTCCCGTACTGCGCCACGCGCTGCGGGTACTGCGACTTCAACACCTACACGGCCACCGAGCTGCGGGGGACCGGCGGGGTGCTCGCCTCCCGGGAGAACTACGCCGACACCCTGATCGACGAGGTCCGTCTGGCCCGCAAGGTGCTCGGGGACGACCCCCGGGCCGTACGGACCGTCTTCGTCGGCGGCGGCACGCCCACGCTGCTGCCCGCCCGGGACCTCGTCCGCATGCTCGCGGCGATCCGCGACGAGTTCGGGCTGGCCGAGGATGCCGAGGTCACCACCGAGGCCAACCCGGAGTCCGTGGACCCGCGGTACCTCACGGAGCTCCGCGAGGGCGGCTTCAACCGGATCTCCTTCGGCATGCAGAGCGCGAAGCAGCACGTCCTGAAGGTGCTCGACCGCACCCACACCCCCGGCCGCCCCGAGGCCTGCGTCGCGGAGGCCCGCGCGGCGGGCTTCGAGCACGTCAACCTGGACCTGATCTACGGCACGCCGGGGGAGACGGACCAGGACTGGCGCGACTCCCTGGCCGCGGCCATCGGCGCGGGACCCGACCACGTCAGCGCCTACGCCCTGATCGTCGAGGAGGGCACGCAGCTGGCCCGCCGGATCCGCCGCGGCGAGGTCCCGATGACCGACGACGACGTCCACGCCGACCGGTACCTGATCGCGGACTCCGTCATGGCGGAGGCCGGGTACTCCTGGTACGAGGTGTCGAACTGGGCCACGACCGAAGCCGGCCGCTGCCTGCACAACGAGCTGTACTGGCGAGGGGCCGACTGGTGGGGCGCGGGCCCGGGCGCCCACTCGCACGTCGGCGGGGTGCGGTGGTGGAACGTGAAGCACCCCGGCGCCTACGCGGCGGCCCTCGCGGAGGGTCGTTCCCCCGGCGCGGGGCGCGAGCTGTTGTCCGCGGAGGACCGGCGCGTGGAGCGGATCCTGCTGGAGCTGCGCCTCGTCGACGGCGTCCCGCTGTCCCTGCTGGCCCCGGCGGGCCTGGTAGCCGCCGCGAAGGCGCTGGCCGACGGCCTGTTGGAAGCCGGCCCGTACGGGGCCGGGCGCGCGGTACTGACCCTGCGCGGGCGGCTGCTGGCCGACGCGGTGGTGCGGGACCTGGTGGACTGATCGCTCGGCGGAGTGAATCCGCGCGGGAAGCGAACGAGGCTGCCTACCCTGTTCCTAGGCTGCTGCCGCAAGCAACGGCGGCGAGACGCGGAGGACCACGGAGATGACCGCTGTGGATGACCGGCTCATGACGGATGTCGCCCGGGCCTTCGAGGAACTCGATGTTCCCGAGGGTTTCAAAGCGGAGCTCCTCAGGGGGGACATCGTGATGATGGCCGGGCCCGACCGGGTGCACAACCGGATCGTGCTGTCCGTACTGGATCAGATCCCCCGGGAGCGGTGGGAACGGCTCCAGACGCAGGACATCGCGATTCCGGGTGAGACCAGCGAACCGCAGCCCGATCTGGTGGTGCTGGAGAACGGCAGCGAACCGGGTCCCGGGCGTCTCATCCCAGCCCCCGCCGTCACGATGCTGGTCGAGGTGGTGTCCAAGAACAGTGCGGACACGGACTACGGCATCAAGCGTTCGATGTACGCGGCCGGTCGGGTTCCCGCCTACCTGATCATCGATCCGTTCGAGGCCGAATGCCTGCTGCTCACCGAGCCGGCCGGGGCGGGGGAGGACGCCGACTACAAGGTCGAACGCAGGGCGAGGTTCGGCGAGCCCGTCCCGTTGACCGTTCTGGGCATCAAGCTGGAGACCGGCGAGTTCGGAACACTCCCGAAATTCAAGCGGCATCGCAGGCCGTGACGAAGTCGATCAGCTCCTCCACCCGCCCCAGCAGGGTCGGCTCCAGGTCCCGGTAGGACGAGACGCGGGACAGGATGTGCTGCCAGGCGGCCCCGGTGTTCTCCGGCCAGCCCAGGGCCCGGCAGACGCCCGTCTTCCAGTCCTGGCCGCGCGGCACCTCGGGCCACGCCCGGATGCCCAGCGCGGACGGCTTCACCGCCTGCCAGACGTCCACGTACGGGTGACCCACCACCAGCACGTCCGGGGAGGTCACCGATGCCGCGATCCGCGACTCCTTCGAGCCCGCCACCAGGTGGTCCACCAGCACGCCGAGACGGGCGTCGGGCCCCGGGGCGAACTCCTCCACGACGGCCGCGAGGTCGTCGACGCCCTCCAGGTACTCCACCACCACGCCCTCGATGCGCAGGTCGTCACCCCAGACCCGCTCCACCAGCTCGGCGTCGTGACGGCCCTCCACGTAGATCCGCCCGGCGCGCGCCACCCGGGCCCGCGCCCCCGGGACGGCCAGCGATCCCGAGGCCGTACGGGCGGGCGCGGCGGGCGCCCGCGACGGACGGGTCAGGGTCACCACGGCGCCGTCCAGCACGAAGCCGCGCGGCTCCAGGGGGAAGGCCCGGCGCTTGCCGAAGCGGTCCTCCAGGGTCACCGTGCCCGCCTCGCACGCCACCACCGCGCCGCAGAAGTCGGTGCCCGCCACCTCGACCACCAGATCGGGGTCCGCGGCCACCTCCGGCACGGCCTTGGCACGCTTCCACTGCGGGGTCAGGTCGGGGGAGTACTCGCGCATCCGGCCGACACTAGGAGAGCCGCCGCCGTCAGGTCCGCGACACGCCGAACAGGTCCGCCAGTGTGTCGCGTTGCGCACGCACGAAGCCTGCCCCGACCACCGCTCCGTGACCCGGCACGTACAGCGCGTCGTCCCCGCCCAGCGCGAGCAGGCGGTCCAGGGCGGCGGGCCACTGCCCGGGCACCGCGTCCGAGCCGGCCTGGGGCTCGCCCGACTCCTCCACCAGGTCCCCGCAGAACACCACCTCCCGCTCGCCCGGCACCAGGACCGTCAGGTCGTGCTGCGAGTGCGCGGGCCCGACGTTGGCCAGCAGTACCTGTACGCCGCCCAGCTCCAGCGTCCACTCGCCCGACACCAGGTGCTCCGGCGCCCGCAGCAGGCCCGCCGCCCCGGCCGCCTCCGCCTCGTCCACGCCCTGGCGGACCGCGCTCACGCGCAGCTCCTCACGGCCGCCGGGGGTCGCCAGTAGCCGGTCGAGGCCGACCGCCCCGTAGAACCGGGCGCCCTCGAAGGCCGGGCCGCCCAGCACGTGGTCGAAATGTCCGTGTGTGAATGCGATATGGGTCACGCGCCGGCCCGTCAGCCGCTCCGCCTCGGCCCGCACCAGCGCACCCTCGCGCACGCAGGATCCGGGGTCGATCAGGAGTACCGACTCGTCCCCCACCACCAGTCCCACCGTGCAGTCCCACACCGGGAGCCGCCGCCGGCCGGTCCGCCCGGTCAGCCGTTCCCAGCCCGCCTCTTCCCAACGTACGTCCATGGGGCGACGCTACCCTGGCGGGCCGCCCTTGCCCCCGGTGTACCACCCGGCCGTACACTGACCGGGGGATCTCTGGCACTCGGGCGCTCGGAGTGCCAACCAGGGCCCGGGGGAAGCTCCGGCGGACCGGCGACGGCCGGCCCGCCGCCGGCGGAACCCCACGACCGACCCATGACCGACCGACGACCGACCGCATCCGGAGGTGTGCGCGATGCTCAGTGAACGCAGGCTCGAAGTGCTGCGCGCCATCGTCCAGGACTACGTCGGGACGGAGGAGCCGGTCGGTTCCAAGGCCCTCACCGAGCGCCACCGCCTCGGCGTCTCGCCCGCCACCGTGCGCAACGACATGGCCGTGCTGGAGGAGGAGGGCTACATCGCGCAGCCCCACACCAGCGCCGGCCGGATCCCCACCGACAAGGGCTACCGCCTCTTCGTCGACAAGCTGGCGGGGGTCAAGCCGCTGTCGACGCCCGAGCGGCGGGCCATCCAGAACTTCCTCGACGGCGCCGTCGACCTCGACGACGTGGTCGGCCGCACGGTGCGGCTGCTCGCGCAGCTCACCCGGCAGGTCGCCGTCGTCCAGTACCCCTCGCTGACCCGCTCCACCGTCCGGCACGTAGAGCTGCTGTCGCTGGCCCCGGCCCGGCTGATGCTCGTACTGATCACGGACACCGGGCGGGTCGAGCAGCGGCTCGTCGACACCCAGACGCCCTTCGGCGAGACCTCCCTCGCCGACCTGCGGGCGAGGCTGAACAGCCGGGTCGTCGGCCGTCGGTTCACCGACGTGCCGCAGCTCGTGCAGGACCTTCCGGAGTCGTTCGAGATCGACGACCGGGCGACCGTCAAGGCCGTCCTGGCGACCCTTCTCGAAACGCTGGCCGAGGAGGCGGAGGAGCGGCTGATGATCGGCGGCACCGCCAACCTCACTCGCTTCGGACATGATTTTCCCTTGACGATCAGGCCGGTGCTCGAAGCGCTTGAGGAGCACGTCGTGCTCCTCAAGCTGCTGGGCGAGGCGGGGGAGTCGGGGATGGCCGTACGGATCGGGCACGAGAACGCCTACGAGGGACTCAACTCCACGTCGGTCGTGTCCGTCGGCTACGGTTCGGGCGGCGAAGCAGTCGCCAAACTCGGCGTGGTCGGACCGACCCGCATGGACTACCCCGGAACGATGGGAGCGGTACGCGCAGTGGCACGTTACGTCGGACAGATCCTGGCGGAGTCGTAAGTGGCCACGGACTACTACGCCGTACTCGGCGTGCGCCGCGACGCATCCCAGGACGAGATCAAGAAGGCTTTCCGGAGGCTCGCGCGCGAGCTGCACCCGGACGTCAATCCCGATCCCAAGACGCAAGAGCGCTTCAAGGAGATCAACGCCGCCTACGAGGTCCTCTCGGACCCGCAGAAGAAGCAGGTCTACGACCTCGGCGGCGACCCGCTGTCCTCCTCGGGCGGCGGCGGCGCGGGCGGCTTCGGCGCGGGTGGCTTCGGCAACTTCTCGGACATCATGGACGCCTTCTTCGGCCAGTCCCAGCAGCGCGGCCCGCGCTCGCGGACCCGCCGCGGCCAGGACGCCATGATCCGTCTGGACCTGGAACTGGACGAGGCCGCCTTCGGCACGACCAAGGACATCCAGGTCGACACGGCCGTCGTCTGCACCACCTGCTCGGGCGAGGGCGCCGCCCCCGGCACCTCCGCGCAGACCTGTGACATGTGCCGCGGCCGCGGTGAGGTCTCGCAGGTCACCCGGTCCTTCCTGGGCCAGGTCATGACCTCGCGGCCCTGCCCGCAGTGCCAGGGCTTCGGCACCGTGGTCCCGACCCCGTGCCCCGAGTGCGCGGGCGACGGCCGGGTCCGCTCCCGCCGCAGCCTGACGGTCAAGATCCCCGCCGGTGTCGAGAACGGCACCCGGATCCAGCTCGCGGGCGAGGGCGAGGTCGGCCCCGGCGGCGGCCCCGCCGGCGACCTGTACGTGGAGATCCACGAGCTGCCGCACCCGACCTTCCAGCGGCGCGGGGACGACCTGCACTGCACGGTCACCATCCCCATGACGGCGGCGTCCCTGGGCACCAAGTGCCCGCTGGAGACGCTGGACGGCATGGAGGAGATCGACATCCGGCCCGGCACCCAGTCCGGCCAGGCGATCCCGCTGCACGGGCGGGGCGTCACGCACCTGCGCGGCGGCGGGCGCGGCGACCTGATCGTCCACGTCGAGGTCACCACCCCCGGCAAGCTGGACCCCCAGCAGGAGGACCTGCTGCGCCAGCTCGCGAAGCTGCGCGGCGAGGAGCGCCCGATGGGCCAGTTCGCTCCCGGTCAGCAGGGGCTGTTCAGCCGCCTGAAGGACGCGTTCAACGGCCGCTGACCGGCCCGCGACAGCACGCAGGAGCCCGGTCCGGGGACGCCCCGGACCGGGCTCCGCGTTTTCCCCGCGGCGGGAGGGAAGTGGACTATGCCAGGCGAATTGCCGTGATTCGGTCCGGTGCGCCGGACGTGGCACGATGCAGTCCATGTCCTCCGCACCGAACGGTCTCCCCCGGTACCCGATCGTGCAGGCTCCCATGGCGGGCGGCGCCTCCTGTCCGCCGCTTGCCGCCGCCGTGTGCGAGGCCGGCGGGCTCGGTTTCCTCGCCGGCGGCTACAAGACCGCCGACGGCATGTACCAGGAGATCAAGCAGCTCCGCGGGCTCACCCGACGGCCCTTCGGAGTGAACCTCTTCCTGCCGCAGACCGGATACGTCGACCCGGCCGCCGTCGAGGCCTACCGCGGCCAGCTGGCAGGCGAGGCGAGCTGGTACGAGGTCTCGCTCGCCGAAGAGGACATCATCGGCACCTGCGACGACGGCTACGAGGCCAAGCTGGCGATCCTGCTGGAGGACCCGGTCCCGGTCGTCTCCTTCACCTACGGCTGTCCAGCGCCCACCGTGATCGCGCGCCTGCGCGCCGCCGGTACGCACACCGTCGTCACCGTGACCTCCGTCGACGAGGCCCGCGCCGCCCAGGAGGCGGGCGCCGACGCCCTGTGCGTCCAGGGGGTCGAGGCCGGCGGACACCAGGGCACCTTCCGCGACGACCCGCAGACCGACGGCACGGCGGGCGTCGGCCTGCTCGCCCTGGTGGCGCAGGTGCGCGAGGCCGTGGCCCTCCCGATCACCGCCTCGGGCGGGCTGATGCGCGGGGCACAGATCGCGGCGGTGCTCGCGGCGGGCGCGGAGGCGGCGCAGCTCGGCACGGCCTTCCTGGTGTGCCCGGAGTCCGGGGCGCACCCCCTGCACAAGAAGGCGCTGACGGACCCGCTGTTCGGGCACACGGAACTGACCCGGGCCTTCTCCGGCCGCCCCGCCCGGGGCCTGGTCAACCGCTTCATGCGGGAGCACGGGCCGTACGCCCCTTCCGCCTACCCCCAGATCCACCACATGACCTCGGGGCTGCGCAAGGCCGCCGCCACGGCCGGGGACCCGCAGGGCATGTCCCTGTGGGCCGGGCAGGGGCACCGGCTGGCGCGGGCGCTGCCCGCCGGGGAGCTGGTGGAGGTGCTGGCGGCCGAACTGGCCCAGGCGCAGAGTGCGTTGAAGGTGTTGCAGATGAGGAGAGCGTCATGACAGCCCCCGTGTTCGTGGTCGAAGAGGTCCCCGCGGGGCCGGAGTTCGTGCTGGACGGCCCCGAGGGGCGGCACGCGGTGTCGGTGAAGCGGCTCGAACCGGGCGAGGAACTCGTCCTCACGGACGGCCGCGGCCGCTGGGCCGACGCCGTGGTGAAGGCGGTGGAGGGCAAGGACCGGCTGGTCGTCTCCGTCTCGGGGGTCGCGCAGGAGCCCGAACCCGCAGTGCGGATCACGGTGGTGCAGGCGCTGCCCAAGGGCGACCGGGGCGAGGTCGCCGTCGAGACGATGACGGAGACCGGCGTCGACGCCATCGTGCCGTGGCAGGCCTCCCGGTGCATCACCCAGTGGCGGGGCGAGCGCGGGGCCAAGTCCCTGGCCAAGTGGCGGGCCACCGCCCGGGAGTCGGGCAAGCAGTCGCGCCGGGTGCGGTTCCCCGAGGTGGCCGAGGCGCTGTCCACCAAGCAGGTGGCCGCACTGCTGGCGGAGGCCGACCTGGCGATGGTGCTCCACGAGGACCGCGAGGCCGCCTCCGAGGCCCTGGCGACGGCGGAGCTGCCGGCGGCCGGCTCGGTGGTGCTGGTGGTCGGCCCCGAGGGCGGGGTGTCCCCGGAGGAACTCGCGGCCTTCGCGCAGGCGGGTGCCCGCCCGTACCGGCTCGGCCGCTCCGTGCTGCGCACGTCCACGGCGGGCACGGCGGCGACCGCGGTCCTCCTGGCCCGCACGGGCCGCTGGGCGTAGGGCGGGCCCGTAGAGCCGGTAGCCCGCCGGGCTCCGGCCGGCGCGGCGATGCCCCGGTCGGAACGGAACCGGAGCCTCTTCACCGGTCCGTGGCCGGGGCGCGGGGCGGTTACGATGCCCCGACCGATCCACCTCACGGGAGGCGCAGCCATGGCCGGGGAACCGCAGGCGGACTGCCTGTTCTGCAAGATCGTCGCGGGGAGCATCCCGGCGGCGGTGGTCCGCGAGACCGAGACGACCGTCGCCTTCCGGGACATCAACCCGCAGGCGCCGACGCACGTCCTGGTCATCCCGAAGGTCCACTACCCCGATGCCGCCTCCCTCGCGGCAGCCGAGCCGGGCGTCGCCGCCGACGTGCTGTGCGAGGCCGGGCGGATCGCCTCGGACGAGAAGGTCGACGGCCACGGCTACCGGATCGTCTTCAACACCGGGGCCGGCGCCGGGCAGACCGTCTTCCACGCGCACGCCCACGTCCTGGGCGGCCGCGGCCTCCAGTGGCCCCCCGGATAGACCGTGTCCGTACGAGAGTTCGTGGTGCTGGGCACCGCCAGCCAGGTTCCCACCCGCCAGCGCAACCACAACGGCTACCTGCTGCGCTGGGACGGTGAGGGCATCCTCTTCGACCCGGGCGAGGGCACGCAGCGCCAGATGCTGCGGGCCGGGGTCGCCGCGCACGACATCAACCGGATCTGCGTCACGCACTTCCACGGCGACCACAGCCTCGGCCTGGCCGGGGTGATCCAGCGGATCAACCTCGACCAGGTCCCGCACCCCGTGACCGCGCACTACCCGGCCTCGGGGCAGAAGTTCTTCGACCGGCTCCGGTACGCGACCGCCTACCGGGAGACCGTCCGGCTCCGGGAGGAGCCGGTGGAGCGGGACGGGACGCTGGCGGGCGGGCCCCCGTACGTCCTGGAGGCCCGGCGGCTCTCGCACCCGGTGGAGTCCTTCGGCTACCGGGTGACCGAGCCGGACGGGCGCCGGATGGTGCCGGAGCTGCTCGCGCGGCACGGGATCAAGGGCCCCGACGTGGGCCGGATCCAGCGCGAGGGACGCCTCGGCGCGATCACCCTCGACGAGGTCAGCGAGCACCGGGCGGGGCAGCGGTTCGCCTTCGTCATGGACACCCGGCTGTGTTCCGGGGTGGACGAGCTGGCGGAGGGCTGCGACATGCTGGTCATCGAGTCGACCTTCCTCGACGCCGACGTCCGGCTGGCCACCGACCACGGACACCTGACCGCCGGCCAGGCGGCGGGGGTGGCGCGGGACGCGGGCGTGCGGCACCTGGTGCTGACGCACTTCTCCCAGCGGTACTCCGACCCGTCGGAGTTCGAACGCGAGGCCCGAGCGGCGGGCTTCGAGGGGGAGCTGACGATCGCGGCGGACCTGGTGCGGGTCCCGGTGCCGAAGCGCCCCTAGCGCCGCGGCCCGACACCGGTGCTCAGGTGGAGCGGGAGGTTCCGGGGCGGGGAGAAGAGCGTTCTGTGGGTGAGGTGCGTCACACTGGGTTTCGGTCCTGCCGGCCACGGGCAGGGCTGGCAGCTTTCCACCCGTGAACCCGCAAGCAGAAACGACACTTCAGACACCTCAACGGGGAGCACACCGTGACCAGTCGGGACAGCCGCACCAACCGCCCGGGCAAGCTGGATCCTCTGGGGCCCTTGCGTGACCCCCAGGAGCCGGGCTGCGACGTCTTCCTGACCGGCACGGTCTTCCTCGACATCATCTTCACCGGGCTCGACTCGGCACCCGTGCGCGGCACGGAGTCCTGGGCGCGCGGCATGGGCTCCAGCCCGGGCGGCGTCGCCAACATGGCCACCGCCCTGGCCCGGCTCGGCCTGCGCACCTCGCTGGCCGCCGCGTTCGGCGACGACCACTACGGCGAGTACTGCTGGGACGCCCTCGAACAGGGCGAGGGCATCGACCTGTCGATGTCGCGGACCGTACCCGGCTGGCACAGCCCCGTCACGGTCTCGATGGCCTACGAGGGCGAGCGCACGATGGTCTCCCACGGCCACGAGGCCCCGCCCCCCACCGGCCCCGGGCCCTTCCCCTGGTGCCCCCCGAAGGCCCGCGCGGCGGTGGCCTCGCTGGCGGCGGGCCCCGGCGAGGGATGGGTCGCCGAAGCGGCCCGCCGCGGCTCGCGGATCTTCGCGGACGTGGGCTGGGACGACACCGGCCGCTGGGACCTGGGGGCCCTGCCCGACCTGTCCCACTGCGAGGCCTTCCTGCCCAACGCGGGCGAGGCGATGCGCTACACCCGCACCGAGTGTCCGCGCGCCGCGGCCCGGGCCCTGGCGGAGAGGGTGCCGGTCGCGGTGGTGACCATGGGGGCGGAGGGCTCGTACGCGGTGGACAGCCGCACCGGGGAGACGGCCGGGGTCCCCGCGATCACGGTGGACGCCATGGACCCGACGGGAGCCGGGGACGTGTACGTCGCCGGGTTCGTCACCGGCAGCCTGGCGGGCTGGCCGCTGGCGGACCGGCTCGCCTTCGCCGGACTGACCGCCGCCCTGTCGGTGCAGGAGTTCGGTGGCTCCCTCTCGGCTCCGGGATGGCCCGAGGTGGCCCACTGGTGGCGCACCGCCCCGCAGGCCCTGCGCGGCCGCTACGGCTTCCTCGACGCCCTCGTGCCGCCGGGTGCCAGCCCGTCCCCGCGCCGCCGGGCCGTGCCCACGATCGGCTTCCGCCACCCGGTCCAGTAGCCGCCCGGGGCCGGGCCGGAAAACCCCTCGGGGATGCCCGGGGGTGGACGTACCCTTGGTACTCCGGAGGTCGACGATCGGCGCGGCCCCTCAGCGGGAGGTATGCGCAGGCCACAGTGCCGGCCCATGACTCAGACACCGACAGCCCAGACCCCCGCGCCGGGCCAGGCGCGAGCCCACTTCACCGTACCGGCGGCGCACCCGATGGTGACGGTGCTCGGCTCGGGCGACGCGCTGCTGCGCGTGATCGAGAAGGCTTTCCCGAAGGCCGACATCCATGTTCGGGGCAATCAGGTCAGCGCGATCGGACCGGCGGTGGAAGTCGCCCTGATCCAGCGCCTGTTCGACGAGATGATGCTCGTGCTGCGCACCGGGCAGTCGATGACGGAGGACGCAGTGGAACGCTCGATCGCCATGCTCAAGGCGAACGGCACCGGTGGCGGCGAGGCGGAGACCCCGGCCGAGGTGCTCACCCAGAACATCCTCTCCAGCCGCGGGCGCACCATCCGCCCCAAGACCCTCAATCAGAAGCGGTACGTCGACGCGATCGACAAGAACACGATCGTCTTCGGCATCGGCCCCGCCGGTACCGGCAAGACCTACCTCGCCATGGCGAAGGCGGTCCAGGCCCTGCAGTCCAAGCAGGTCAGCCGGATCATCCTGACCCGCCCCGCCGTCGAGGCGGGCGAGCGCCTCGGCTTCCTCCCGGGCACCCTCTTCGACAAGATCGACCCGTACCTGCGTCCGCTCTACGACGCCCTGCACGACATGATCGACCCGGACTCGATCCCCCGCCTCATGGCCGCGGGCACCATCGAGGTGGCGCCCCTGGCGTACATGAGGGGCCGCACTTTGAATGAGGCCTTCGTCGTGCTCGACGAGGCGCAGAACACGACCACCGAGCAGATGAAGATGTTCCTCACCCGGCTCGGGTTCGATTCCAAGATCGTGATCACGGGTGACGTCACGCAGGTCGACCTGCCCGGCGGGGCCCGCAGCGGTCTGCGGCAGGTGCAGGACATCCTGGAGGGGGTGCCGGACATCCACTTCTCGCGGCTCACGTCCGAGGATGTCGTCCGCCACAAGCTGGTCGGCCGTATCGTCGACGCGTACGAGAAGTACGACGACGCCCATCCGGCCCCGAACGGCCACCAGCGGAAGTAGAGCTCAGCGCACCATGTCGATCGACGTCAACAACGAGTCCGGAACCGAGGTCGACGAGCAGGCGATCCTCGACATCGCCCGCTACGCGCTCACCCGGATGCGGATCCACCCGCTGTCCGAGCTCTCCGTCATCGTCATCGACGAGGACGCGATGGAGCAGCTCCACATCCAGTGGATGGACCTGCCCGGTCCGACCGACGTCATGTCCTTCCCGATGGACGAGCTCCGTCCGCCGTCGAAGGACGACGAGGAGCCCCCGCAGGGGCTCCTCGGCGACATCGTGCTGTGCCCCGAGGTCGCGAAGAAGCAGGGCGAGGACGCCCCGACGCAGCACTCCATGGACGAGGAGCTCCAGCTCCTGACCGTCCACGGGGTGCTGCACCTGCTCGGCTACGACCACGAGGAGCCGGACGAGAAGGCCGAGATGTTCGGCCTCCAGGCGGCCATCGTCGACGGCTGGCGCGGTGAGCGCGGCATGACCGGCCCCTCGCCGGCGCCCACCGTCTCGTGACCGCGCCCCAGCTGATCACCGGCGCGGTCCTGCTGGTCGTGGTGGCCTGGTTCGCGGCGTGCGCGGAGTCCGGCATCGCCCGCATCTCCGCCTTCCGCGCCGAACAGGCCGTACGGGAGGGCAGGCGCGGGAGCGCCAAGCTCGCCCAGGTGGCCGGGGACCCGACCCGCTACCTGAACGTGGCGCTGCTGGTCCGGGTGACCTGCGAGATGGCGGCGGGCGTGCTCGTCACGTACGTGTGCCTCGACGCGTTCGGGGAGAACTGGACCGCGCTGCTCGTGGCCATCGGGGTGATGGTCCTCGTGTCCTTCGTGGCGGTGGGGGTGTCCCCGCGCACCATCGGCCGCCAGCACCCGCTGAACACGGCGACCGCCGCGGCCTACGTGCTGGTGCCGCTGGCCCGGGTGATGGGTCCGATCCCGCAGCTGCTGATCCTCATCGGCAACGCGCTCACGCCGGGGAAGGGCTTCCGCAAGGGGCCGTTCGCCTCCGAGGCCGAGCTGCGCGCGATGGTGGACCTCGCGGAGAAGGAGTCGCTGATCCAGGACGAGGAGCGCCGGATGGTGCACCAGGTCTTCGAGCTGGGCGACACCCTCGTGCGCGAGGTGATGGTGCCGCGCACCGATCTGGTGTGCATCGAGCGGTACAAGACGATCCGTCAGGCGACCACGCTCGCCCTGCGGTCGGGCTTCTCGCGGATCCCGGTCACGGGGGAGAACGAGGACGACATCGTCGGCATCGTGTACCTGAAGGACCTCGTCCGCCGGACGCACATCAGCCGTGACGCGGAGAGCGACCTGGTCTCCACGGCGATGCGGCCGGCGGTGTTCGTGCCGGACACGAAGAACGCGGGGGACCTGCTGCGCGAGATGCAGTCGGTGCGCAACCACGTGGCCGTGGTCATCGACGAGTACGGCGGCACCGCCGGCATCGTGACCATCGAGGACATCCTGGAGGAGATCGTCGGTGAGATCACCGACGAGTACGACCGGGAGATCGCACCGGTGGAGGAGCTGGGCGACGACCGCTACCGGGTCACGGCCCGGCTCGACATCACCGACCTCGGCGAGCTGTTCGGGGTGGAGGCCTTCGACGACGAGGACGTGGAGACGGTCGGCGGGCTGCTGGCGAAGGCGCTGGGGCGGGTTCCGATCGCCGGTGCGTCGTCGGTGGTGGAGCTGCCGGACGGGCGCCCGCTGCGGATGACGGCGGAGTCCCCGGCCGGGCGGCGCAACAAGATCGTGACGGTGCTGGTGGAGCCGGTGCAGCCGGTGGCGGCGGCCGACGGGGAGGAGGTCGGATGACCCCGGCGGAGCTGCGTGCCTTCTGTCTGGAGTTCAACGCGGCGGTCGAGGAGTTCCCCTTCACGCCGGAGACCTCGGTGTTCAAGGTGCTGGGGAAGATGTTCGCGCTTTCGGCGCTGGACGCCGAGCCGCTGAAGGTCAACCTCAAGTGCGATCCGGAGGAGGCCCTTCGGCTGCGCGCGGAGCACGCGGCGATCGCCCCGGGCTGGCACATGAACAAGCGGCACTGGAACACGGTGACCGTCGCGGAGCTGCCGGACGCGCTGGTGCGGGAGCTGGTGGAGGACTCGTACGACCTGGTCGTGGCGGGTCTGCCGAAGGCGGAGCGGCTGCGGCTCGACCGGCCCTGAGGCGCCTCGGCGGGGTCGTCTCACGGCGGCGCCCGGGCGCTCCCTATGCTTTCGACCATGAGCGAGAGCACCGTGGGCACCGGGATCGACCCCGAGGACAGCAAGATCATCACGCTGGCGCGCAGCGCCCGGGCCCGCAACGGGGTCCCGGAGGGTGCGGCGGTCCGCGACGAGACCGGCCGTACGTACGTCGCCGGCACCGTGGAGCTGGAGTCCCTGAAGCTGAGCGCCCTGCAGACGGCGGTCGCCATGGCGGTGGCCAGCGGCGCCCGGTCCCTGGAGGCGGCGGCCGTGGTGAGCGCGGCCGACGCGCCCGCCGAAGCCGACCGTGCGGCGGTCCGCGATCTCGGCGGTCCCGCCACCCCCGTCCTGCTGGCCGGCCCGGACGGCACCCTGAAGTCGACCACGCCCGCCGGGGCCTGACCGCCCGCCGGTCATCCGGTGACCCGGCCCCGACGGCCGTTGGCGGGTGGCCCGACGGGCGAAGACGTACGCGAAGCGGCGGACCGGGGCGACGATCCGAGGGGGGTGACCCCCTGGGGCCGGGCACCGTGGCGCGCCGCCGCCCCCGCGTGGGCCGGTGACGCGCTCGCCGCGCACGGCCTGCTCAGGGAGCCACCGCTGTAGCGGCCGGGGCGGCGGCCGCGGCAGGCCGGCGGATGACCATGGCCATCAGGGCGGCGATCGCGCACAGGCCGCCCGCCGCGTACCAGACGAGGTCGTAGGAGCCGAAGGCGTCGCGGGCCACGCCGCCGAGGAAGGCGACCAGCGCCGCGCCCACCTGGTGGGAGGCCAGCACCCAGCCGAAGACGATCGCGCTGTCCTCCCCGTAGTGCTCGCGGCACAGGGCGATGGTGGGCGGGACGGTGGCGACCCAGTCCAGGCCGTAGAAGACGATGAAGAAGACCATCGGCGGGTGCACGGACGGCGCCAGCAGCACGGGCAGGAACAGCAGGGACACCCCGCGCAGGGCGTAGTACACGGCCAGCAGGCGGCGGGGTGCGAAGCGGTCGGTGAACCAGCCGGAGGCGATGGTGCCGAGGACGTCGAACACGCCGATCACCGCCAGCAGTCCGGCGGCCGCCGTCACCGGCATCCCGTGGTCGTGGGCGGCGGGCACGAAGTGGGTCTTGACCAGGCCGTTGGTGGAGGCGCCGCAGATCGCGAAGGTGCCCGCGAGCAGCCAGAACGGTCCCGTCCGGGCTGCCTTGAAGAGCACGCCGACGGCCCGCCGCGCCGCGCCCGGGACCGGCGCGGGCTTGTCGGCGTAGGTGCCGCCGTAGGGGGCGAGGCCCACGTCGGCGGGGTGGTCGCGCAGCAGCAGCCAGACGAAGGGGACGACGGACAGGGCCGCGAGGGACACCGTCACGGCGGCCGGGCGCCAGCCGTGGCGCTCCACGAGCCAGGACAGCAGCGGCAGGAAGATCAGCTGTCCGGAGGCGCCGGCGGCGGTCAGGATGCCGGTGACCAGGCCGCGCCGGGCGGTGAACCAGCGGTTGGTCACCGTCGCCGCGAAGGCCAGGGCCATCGAGCCGCTGCCCAGCCCCACGAGCACGCCCCAGTACAGGACCAGCTGCCAGGACGCGGTCATCCACACGGTGGCCAGGGAGCCGCCGGCTATGACGGTCAGGGCGAGGGCGACGACCCGGCGGATGCCGAAACGGTCCATCAGGGCGGCGGCGAAGGGCGCGGTGAGCCCGTAGAGCGCGAGGTTGACGGAGACCGCGAAGCCGATCGTGCCGCGCGACCAGTCGAACTCCGCGTGCAACGGCTCGATGAGCAGCCCGGGGAGGGAGGCGAAGGCGGCGGCGCCGATGATCGTCACGAAGGCGACGGCCGCGGCGAACCAGGCGCGGTGGATGCGTCCGGCCCGGCGGGGAGCGGGCGCGCGGGTCGTGGAGGGGGGTGCTGTCTGCGTCACGCCGACAGCTTCCGGCCTGCGGGGGCCCCGGCGACAGTGGCCTGACCGACATGGTTCGCTACGATCGGGCCATGGCCACGGAACGCAGCCCCCGGACCCACCGCGTCGTCGTCCTCGCGCTCGCCGGGCTGCTGCCCTTCGAGCTCGGCATTCCGCACCGGATCTTCGGCCGCGCCAAGGACCCGTCCGGGCGGCCCCTGTACACGATCCTGACCTGCGGGATCGCCCCCGGGCCGGTGCGGACGGACGCCGATTTCGCGATCCACGTCGAACACGGACCGGAGCTGCTGGCGACGGCCGACACGGTGGTCGTGCCCGCCTCCTACGAGCTGGGGCCGGTGCACAGCGAGGGCCGGCTGACCGAGGAGCTCGCCGGCGCCCTCGCCCACATCCGGCCCGGCACCCGGCTGGTGTCCATCTGCACGGGCGGCTACGTCCTGGCCGCCGCCGGCTACCTGGACGGCCGTCCGGCCACCACCCACTGGGCCTCCGCGGAGCACTTCCAGCGGACGTTCCCCGCCGTACGGGTCGACGCGGGCGTGCTCTACACCGACGACGGGGACGTGCTGACCTCGGCCGGGGTCGCCGCGGGCATCGACCTGTGCCTGCACATCGTGCGCCGCGACCACGGCGCGGCCGTCGCCAACGAGACCGCCCGGCGGACCGTCGTGCCGCCCCACCGGGAGGGCGGGCAGGCGCAGTTCGTCGACCGGCCCGTGCCCGAGCCGCAGCGGGCCAGTACCTCGGCCGCGCGCGCCTGGGTGCTCGACCGGCTGCACGAGCCGCTGCGGCTCGGCGACCTCGCCCGGCAGGAGGCCATGTCGGTACGGACCTTCACGCGCCGCTTCCGCGAGGAGTCCGGGGTCAGCCCCGGCGAGTGGATCACCGCCCAGCGGGTGGAGCGGGCCCGGCGGCTGCTGGAGCGCACCGAACTGCCGATGGAGGCGGTGGCGCGGGAGACCGGCTTCGGGACGGCCCAGTCGCTGCGCAAGCACGTCCAGGCGGCGCTGGGGGTGAGCCCGACGGCCTACCGGCGCACCTTCCGGGCGGCGGAGGCGGCTCCGTAGGCGGCCCCGGAGCCCCCCGGAGCCTTCCGGGCCCCTTCGCGGGCGGCTCCGGCGGCCACGGTGCCATCTTCTGATGGGCCATCAGTCGATGCCGGTTCCGTGCATTGACTTCTCCCGCGGCCCGCTCGTGAATGTCCCCCTGTCGGGGCGACGGAACGCGGGGGGCTCAGGTGCGAACACGCGCGCGCAGCAGGGGATGGCGGGCGGCCGTCGGCATGGCCGTGCTCGCGGCCGCGAGCGGGGGAGCGCTGGGCGGTGGCGGTCCGGCGGCCGCCGTGGAGGAAACGCCCCCCGGGCAGGTGGAGTTCCCCGCGCACTGCCTGCCGCCCCAGGAAGCCGGACTGCCGCCCGCCGACGGCCCCACCACGGCCCGGATCACCGTCGACAACCCCGCCCCGCGCGTCGGCGACACCGTGACCGTCACCTACCGGGTGACCCGGTCCCCGGCCGTGAACCCGCTGTCCGCACCCTTGCCCGCCGACGTCCTCACCCCGGCCGGGACGGTCCTGCTCGGCGGCGCGCAGAGCGGCGAGGTCACCGTGGTCGGCGCCAAGCGCAACGAGCCCGTGCCGACGGGAGCCGCCCTGCCCGCCGTCACCATGACCGGCACCTTCACCGTCACCTCCCCGGGCGCGATCACCCTCGCCCCCGGCGCCTACACCCTCCACACCGGCCACCTCCTCGACCTGGACACGGTCTGCGGTGTCACCGGGGCACCCGTCTCGGAACGCCTCACCGCCACCGCGCTGCCCACCGCCAACCTGCGCCGCGTCCTGCTGGGCTCCGGCTACGGAGCCCCGGGCGCCCGCGTCACCGTCACCGGGGCGGGCTTCGCCCCGGGCACCGCCGTGACCGTGACGGGCCGCGCGGGCGCCGCCGAGACCGCCGACCGGGTGGCGGCCACCGCGGACGCGCGCGGGGAGGTCACCGCGCTGCTGCCCGTCACGGACCGGGCGACGACGGCGGTGGTGGCGTACGAGGGCACGGCCTGGTCGGCGCAGCGGGGCACGGGCCCGGCCGCGTACACGGTGGTCGAGCCGGCCGTGACGCCGCCCGGCACCCAGCGGCTGACGGCGACCATCGAGCCGGGCAGCCTCGCCATGACCCAGACGGGGGACGCGGTGACCCTCGGCGCGATCCCGTACGGGGACGGCGGCGCGGCCCCCGGCCGGATCGGCACCGTCACCGTCAAGGACGCCCGGGGCGGCCCGGCGGGATGGTCGCTGGTCGGCCGGGTCGGTGACTTCGCGGGCCCCGGCGGCCTGCGCATCCCGGGCGGCTCCCTCTCCTGGACCCCGTCCTGCACGGCCGCGCCGGGCAGCCCCAGCCCCTGCGCGCCGGGCAGCCCGGGCCCGGTCGGCCCGGACGGCGCGGTGCTGGCCTCCACCGCCGACGCCCCCTTGACCGGGGGCACCTTCACCATCGATGCCACGGTCGCCCTCCGGGTCCCCGCCTACACCCCGCCGGGGGCGTACACGGCGGTGCTGACCCTGACCCTGTCGTGATCCGGACCGCGGCCGCCGCCCTGGCCGCGGCGGCGCTCGCGCTGTTCGCGCTGCTGGCGCCCGCCCGGCCGGCGGCCGCCGCCGACAACGGGCAGTGGTCCGTGCTGCCCGTCGCCACCGCAGTCGGGCAGCGCCCGTACTTCTACCTCGCCGCCTCCCCGGGCGGGACCGTCCGGGACACCGTCACCGTCGCCAACCGCACCGACCGGCCGCGCACCTTCCGGATCTACGCCGCCGACGCCCACAACACCGCCCGCGACGGCGGTTTCGCCCTGCGCGGCCCCGACGAACCGCGCGGCGCCCCCGCGGCCTGGGTGCGGCTGGAGCGGGACCGGGTCACCGTGCCGGCCCGGGGGGCGGTGGACGTCGGCTTCGAGGTGACCGTTCCCGACCGGGCCGAACCCGGGGACCACCCGGGCGCCCTCGTGGCCCTGGAGGACGCGCCGGCCGCCGCCGCGGGCACCGCCCCGGGCATCGGGATCCGGCAGGCCGTCGGAGCCCGGCTCTACCTGCGGGTCGCGGGGCCCACCGCGCCCGCCCTCGCGGTGGAGGACGTACGGGCGGCCGCCTCCGCGGGCGGCGCGGGCACGGAGGTCTCGTACACCCTGCGCAACCTCGGCAACGTCACCCTGCGGCCCCGCGCCGCCCTCACCGCCACCGGGGCCCTCGGCCGGCCCCTGCTGCACCGCGCGCTCACGGGCCTGCCCGCCGAGCTGCTGCCCGGTCAGCGGGCCCGCCTCACCACCCGCTGGGACGGTCCGCCGCCCCTGGAGTGGACCCGGCTGACCGTGCGCGCCGAGGCCCCCGGGGTGACCGCCACCGGCGGCGCCGACCACGCCGCGCACCCCCTGCTCGCACCCGTTCTGGCACTCGCCCTGACCCTCGCGGCGGTGGCCTGGTCGGCGCTGCGAGCGGCATCGGGGAGAATGGCCCGTATGAGCGATCGTTCCCCCGAGCCCACCGCCCCGCACCGCGCGGGCTTCGCCTGTTTCGTCGGCCGCCCCAACGCGGGGAAGTCGACCCTGACCAACGCGCTCGTGGGCACCAAGGTCGCGATCACCTCCAACCGGCCGCAGACCACCCGCCACACCGTCCGCGGCATCGTGCACCGCCCCGACGCCCAGCTGGTCCTGGTCGACACCCCCGGGCTGCACAAGCCGCGCACCCTGCTCGGGGAGCGGCTGAACGACGTCGTGCGCACCACGTGGGCCGAGGTCGACGTCATCGGCTTCTGCCTGCCCGCCGACCAGAAGCTCGGCCCCGGCGACAAGTTCATCGCCAAGGAACTCGCGGCGATCAAGAAGACCCCCAAGATCGCCATCGTGACCAAGACCGACCTGGTCGAGTCGAAGGCCCTGGCCGAGCAGCTCCTGGCCATCCACCAGCTCGGCGCGGAACTCGGCATCGAGTGGGCCGAGATCGTCCCCGTCTCGGCGGTCGGCGACAACCAGGTCCAGCTGCTGGCCGACCTGATCGCCCCGCTGCTGCCCGAGAGCCCCCCGCTCTACCCGGAGGGCGACCTCACCGACGAGCCCGAGATGGTGATGGTCGCGGAGCTGATCCGCGAGGCCGCCCTCGAAGGCGTGCGCG
Source organism: Streptomyces sp. AB3(2024) (assembly GCF_041862025.1). NCBI lineage: Bacteria > Bacillati > Actinomycetota > Actinomycetes > Kitasatosporales > Streptomycetaceae > Streptomyces > Streptomyces sp. AB3(2024). The sequence continues at coordinate 113,601 of NZ_JBGWAB010000003.1, read as the reverse complement.
ACGAGCTCCCGCACTCCATCGCGGTCGTGGTCGAGGAGATGATCCCGCGCGAGAACCGGCCCGCGGACCGGCCGCTGCTCGACATCCACGCCAACGTCTACATCGAGCGCCCCAGCCAGAAGGGCATCATCATCGGCCCCAAGGGCTCGCGCCTGAAGGAGGTCGGCATGAAGTCGCGCAAGCACATCGAGGCGCTGCTCGGCACCCCGGTCTTCCTCGACCTGCACGTGAAGGTCGCCAAGGACTGGCAGCGCGACCCCAAGCAGCTGCGCAAGCTCGGTTTCTAGCGGCCTAGGCCAGGCGCCGGACCTTCACCGCGTTGTCCGTACGGGTCCCGGGCGTGCCGTCCGGCATGTTCTGGACCCGTTCGTGTTCCTCGGCCAGCAGCACCTCCCAGGCCCCCTCGGGCAGCTCCAGCTCCGCGACGACCCGGTCGGGGGTGGGGAAGCGCACCGCGCGCTGGAGCGGGTCCATGGCCGCGGTGTCCTGCCAGGGCGCCCAGCCCGCGTGGCCGGCCACCAGCAGCACCCCGCCGGGGGCCACGGCCGCGGCGGCCGTCCGCAGGATCCGCTCGCGCGGGAACTCCCCGAGGGTGTGCAGGAAGCAGGCGGAGACCAGGTCGAACTCCCCGGCGGGGAAGGACTCGGCCAGGTCGTGCCGCTCCCACCGCACCCGGTCGGCGACCCCGGCCCCGGCGGCGTGTTCGGCCGCCCGCTCCAGGGCCACGCCGGAGATGTCGGTCCCGGTCACCCGCCAGCCGCGCCGGGCCAGCCAGATCGCGTCGCCGCCCTCGCCGCAGCCCAGGTCCAGGGCCCGGCCGGCGGCCAGGTCCGCGGCCTCCCGGACCAGGACGGCGTTGGCGGCGCCGCTCCAGACCCGCTCGCGTTCGCGGTAGCGGCCGTCCCAGTACGCCCGGCCGGAGCCGCTCTCGGGGGTGTGCTGACGGTCGTGCGGCTGGTGGTCGGCCACGGGGCCTCCTCGGTGGTGCCGGCAGGGACACCGGCGATGCTGCGCCCGGCGGGGCGCAACGGCAAACATCGTTGCCGTTCCGGCAAAACCCCGCCGCCCCGCCGCCCGGCCGCTCAGGCGTCCTGCGCCGCGGGCTCCGCGATCAGGGCCGTCCCCACGCGACGGAAGCCGACGCGGCCGTAGATCCGGGCCACGTCCTCGTCGCCGGCCGACAGGAACACGGTCTCGGCGCCCCGTTCCAGCGCGTGCGCGACCAGGGCCGCCGTCACCGCGAGGGCCAGCCCCTGGCGGCGGGCGGCGGGCAGCGTGCCGACCGCGACGACCTCGGCGACCTCGCCGACCGGGTTGTACTGGCCGGAGCAGAGCACCACCCCGTCGCGTACCGCCGCCGCCATGCCGGTGCGGCCGTCCGCGAGCATGCCCGAGACGCGGGCCCGGCGGGCCTCGGTCCCCGGGTCCTCCAGCGCCACCGCCAGCTCGGCGGTCCCGGCCTCGCCCGTGGCCGTCCCCGGTGCGGCGAAGGCCAGCGCCGGCACGGTCACCGCGGCCCTCAGCAGCGGGTCGTCGGCGTCCAGCAGCCGTACCTCCGGGTGTGGGGGCAGGGGCCGCGCACCCGCGTCCAGCACCATCAGCGGGTGCGCCTGGACGTGCAGCCCGGCCGCCTCCACGGCGGCCCGCAAAGAGGGACTGGTTTCGGCCACCCATTCGAATGCCTCGGGCACCCCCAGCTCCCGCTGCCTCTCCAGCACCTTCCGTACGTCCCCGGCGTGCACGTCGGCGGGGCCGCCGAGTGCGGGCCGCGCGTAGTAGGGCCAGCCCTCGCCCTCCTGGACGAAGAGGGTCAGCGGACCGAAGTCCTCACCGCGCGCGCCGCCCACGCGGGGGACGGTGTCGTAGTACCGCTCCAGGGCAGCCAAGATCATTTCGCTCATCCGGCCATCCAAGCAAAGCCGCCCCGCCCGGTCACCCGCTTTCCGGAGCCCCGCTCAGGCGCCCTCCTTCAGCAGCCGCGAGATCAGGCTCCGCTGGGCGTCCGAGAGGTGCGGGTCCTGACAGGACACCGTCCGTCCGTCCACCGTGATCCGGTACGAGAACCCGTCCCGCACCCCTCCCGCACCCCGGCCGGCCGCCGGGTCGGGCCGCAGCGCCAGCAGGGCCAGTGCCCGCAGCTCGTCCTCGTCGGGCCGGCCCGAGGTGTCCACCTCGGCCCGGCGCTCGATCCCCGCGAAACCGCCCGTCCGCACCACTTCGATCCGCATGCGGCCCTTCATACCCCAGGAGTGCCCGCTACCCCAGACCGACGGACGCCCACGCCTTCTGCAGGGCCTGGTGCTCGGCGCCGCCCTCCCCGTAGCGGGCGACGGCCGACGCCGTGGACAGCCGGGCGAAGGCCGCGAAGTCCGCCCGCGCCTCCAGCTGCCCGCCCGTGAGCGCGTCGTACCAGATCTGCCCGGCTCGCTCCCAGGCCTTGCCGCCGAGCTCGCTCGCCACGATGTAGAAGGCGTGGTTGGGGATGCCGGAGTTGATGTGGACCCCGCCGTTGTCGCGCGAGGTGGTGACGTAGCCGTCCATCGCAGCCGGCTGCGGGTCCTTGCCGAGCTCGTCGTCGTCGTACGCCGTGCCGGGCGCCTTCATCGAGCGCAGCGCGACCCCGGTCACGTTCGGGCCGAGCAGCCCGGCGCCGATCAGCCAGTCCGCCTCGTCGGCGTTCTGGCCGAGGGAGTACTGCTTGATCAGGGAGCCGAACACGTCGGACATCGACTCGTTGAGGGCCCCGGACTGGCCGTGGTAGTCGAGGTTGGCCGTGTACTGGGTGACCCCGTGGGTCAGCTCGTGCCCGATGACGTCCACGGACACGGTGAAGTCCAGGAACAGGTCGCCGTCACCGTCGCCGAAGACCATCTGCTGCCCGTCCCAGAAGGCGTTGTTGTAGTCCTGGCCGTAGTGCACGCTCGCGTCCAGGGGGAGCCCCGAGCCGTCGATCGAGCGCCGCCCGAAGCCCTTGAGGAACAGGTCGTACGTCGCCCCCAGGCCGGCGTACGCGCGGTTCACGGTGGCGTCCTTGCTCGGTTCGGCCCCCTCCCCGCGGACCTTCTTCCCGGGCAGCCGGGTGCGGTGCTGGGAGTCGTAGATCGTCCGCCGGGGCCCGTCCGCCGCGGGTGCTTCCGGCGCGGGCGGGGCGATCCCCCGGACGGCGCTGATCCGGCGCCGGGTCCGCAGGGAGGCGTCCAGCTCCAGGGTGCGCTGCGCGGCGTCGGCGCGCGCGGAGTCCGCGGACCGGGCGGCCCGGTCGAGCAGGTGCGGCGGCACGACGGTGCAGAAGACGGGGTGGAGGCGGGCGTGGTCAGGGGTGTGGGAGGCGTCCATGCCGGAAATGTGGCAGTGGGTCACCCCGATGTCACTAGCAGCGACCATGATTCATTCGACTGTCTGAAAGCCGTCATGCCGCGTTGACGGATCTGCCGGACCTCACCGGAGAGACCGAGACGTAACCCACAAAGGGTGCAAAACGGACGTGGGGGTCTTGCATACTGAAACAGGTCCTCGCGATACGGCGCGGCTCGGCTAGGCTCGGCCCATCATGCGTTTCGGGCTGCTTCTCCTTAGCTGCCGCGGCGAGGGTCTGTAGTCGTAGGCCGACCCCCTCCCCGCGGAGTTTGGTGTTGCGGTTTTCACTACCGCCGTCGGCCGTCCCAGCGAACTACACGCGGACACGCGAGGAGCCCAACGCCATGAGCCAGCAGCCTTTTGTCGGTCGCCCCACGCCCATCACCAACGCGACCCACTCCCAGAAGCCCTCCGGGATGCCGATCCACAAGTACGGCCGGTACGAGCAGGTGGACATCCCCGACCGCACCTGGCCGGACGCCCGCGTCACCAAGGCCCCCCGCTGGCTCTCCACCGACCTGCGCGACGGCAACCAGTCGCTGATCGACCCGATGACCCCCGCCCGCAAGCGCGAGATGTTCGACCTGCTGGTGCGCATGGGCTACAAGGAGATCGAGGTTGGCTTCCCCTCCTCCGGCGAGACCGACTTCGCCTTCGTCCGCTCCATCATCGAAGAGGGCGCGATCCCGGACGACGTCACCATCTCCGTACTGACCCAGGCCCGCGAGGACCTGATCGAGCGGACCGTGGAGTCCCTGGTCGGCGCCAGGCGCGCCACCGTCCACCTGTACAACGCCACCGCCCCCACCTTCCGCCGCGTGGTCTTCCGCGGCTCGAAGGAGCAGATCAGGCAGATCGCCGTCGACGGCACCCGCCTGGTCATGGAGTACGCCGGGAAGCTGCTGGGCCCGGAGACGACCTTCGGCTACCAGTACAGCCCGGAGATCTTCACCGACACCGAGCTGGACTTCGCCCTGGAGGTCTGCGAGGCCGTCTGTGACGTCTGGCAGCCGGCCGAGGGCCGCGAGATCATCCTGAACCTGCCCGCCACCGTGGAGCGCTCGACGCCCTCCACCCACGCGGACCGCTTCGAGTGGATGGCCCGCAACCTGACCCGCCGCGAGCACGTCTGCATCTCCGTGCACCCGCACAACGACCGCGGCACCGCCGTGGCCGCCGCCGAGCTGGCCCTGATGGCCGGCGCCGACCGCATCGAGGGCTGCCTGTTCGGGCAGGGCGAGCGCACCGGCAACGTCGACCTGATCACGCTGGGCATGAACCTGTTCTCCCAGGGCATCGACCCGCAGATCGACTTCTCGCAGATCGACGAGATCCGTCGCACCAGCGAGTACTGCAACCAGATGGAGGTCCACCCGCGCCACCCCTACGCGGGCGACCTGGTCTACACCGCCTTCTCCGGCTCCCACCAGGACGCCATCAAGAAGGGCTTCGACGCCATGGAGGCCGACGCGGCGGCCCAGGGCAAGACCGTCGACGACATCGAGTGGGCGGTCCCGTACCTGCCGATCGACCCGAAGGACGTCGGCCGCTCCTACGAGGCGGTCATCCGCGTCAACTCGCAGTCCGGCAAGGGCGGCATCGCCTACGTCCTGAAGAACGACCACAAGCTGGACCTGCCGCGCCGCATGCAGATCGAGTTCTCGCGGATCATCCAGGCCAAGACCGACGCCGAGGGCGGCGAGGTCACGCCGAAGGCGATCTGGGACGTCTTCTCCGACGAGTACCTGCCCAACCCCGAGAACCCGTGGGGGCGCATCCAGCTGCGCTCCGGTTCGACCGCCACCGACAAGGACGGCACGGACACGCTGACCGTCGAGGCGGTCGTGGACGGCGTGGAGACGGTCCTGAACGGCACCGGCAACGGTCCGATCTCGGCCTTCTTCGACGCGCTGGCCGGCATCGGCGTCGACGCCCGCCTGCTGGACTACACCGAGCACACGATGAGCGAGGGCGCCTCCGCCGTGGCCGCCTCGTACATCGAGTGCGCGATCGACGGCCGCGTCCTGTGGGGCATCGGCATCGACGCCAACACCACCCGCGCCTCCCTGAAGGCGGTCATCTCCGCCGTCAACCGCGCGGGCCGCTGACGCCCCGTACGAGCCCCGTACGAGAACCCCGCCCCCCGCCGCACGGCAGGGGCGGGGTTCCGCCGTTCCGGGGAGCGGTACGGGCCCCTCAGCGGGCCAGGTAGCCGCCGTCGACCGGGAGCACCGCGCCCGTCACGAAGGACGCCGCGTCCGAGGCGAGGAACGCGATGACCCGGGCCACCTCCTCCGGCTCGCCGAGCCGCCCCATCGGATGGGCGGCGGTCACCTCGGCCAGGTACTCCGGCCCGCCAGGCTCGTCCTCCAGCGCCAGCACCCGCTCCGTGCGGATGGTTCCGGGTGCCACCGCGTTGACGCGGATCCCGTGCGCGGCCCACTCCACCGCCAGGTGCTTGGTCAGCCCGGAGGCCACGAACTTCGCGGGCCCGTACGCCGCCTGGCGCGCCTGCCCGGCCACTCCCGAGATCGAGGACACGCACACCAGCGCTCCGCCGGGACGGGGCTGCGCGGTCATCGCCTCGATCGCGTACTTGCAGGTCAGGAACATTCCCCGGCCGTCGACGGCCATCACGTGGTCCCAGTCCTCCGGACTGGTCTCCCGTACGTCCGAAAGGGGGAGCACCCCGGCGTTCGCCACGGCGACGTCGAGGCGGCCGTAGGCGCCGACCGCCGCCGCGACCATCGCGCGGTTGGCCCCGGGATCGGACACGTCGCCGGTGACGACGGTGATGCTCCGGCCCTCACCGGCCAGTTCCGTGCGCAGTGCCTCCAGGCCCGGGGCGTTGACGTCGGCGGCGGTCAGCCGGGCCCCCGAGCGGGCCAGCAGCAGGGACGTGGCCCGGCCGATGCCGCTCGCGGCACCGGTGACCAGACAGGACTTCTCGTTCATGGCGCCGAGGGTAGGGACTGCGGGAAGGCCCCGGGGGGCGCACACGGCGGCGGGGGCGCAACTCGGCCAACTGCGCGCCCCCGCCCGATGTTGTCTTGTCACACGGCTGACGCATCCTCACCGATGTGGCTAACATCACGCCAACCCGGCGATGTTGCCGGAAGGTGACGGAGGTGCGACGTGCTGCCAGTTCGGGGTGGGGACGGCCGGAAGCTGACGGCCTGGGGCATCCGTACCACCTGGAGCACCGTGGGCGACGGGGAGTTCTTCTGCCCCGGCTGCGGCGGTGACCGCAACTACCGTCGGCGCACCGGGCGCCGCCGCTTCACCGTGCTCGGAGTGCCGCTGCTGCCGCGCGGGGACGCGGGCCCCGTCGTCGAGTGCCAGGCCTGCCGGGACCGCTTCGACACCGAGGTGCTCGACCACCTCACCACAACCCGCTTCTCCGCGTTGCTGCGCGACGCCGCGCACACGGTGGCCCTCGCCGTCCTGGCGGCCGGCGGCACCTCCTCGCGCAGCGCGCTGGAGGCCGCCGTGACGGCAGTACGGGCCGCCGGGTTCCAGGACTGCACGGAGGAGCAGCTGGAGTCCATGGTGGAGGCCCTGGCCACCGACGAGGGCCGGCTCGGGCTCTACGACGGGCCCGAGTGCTGCGGGGCCGCCCTGTCGATAGAGCTCCACGAGGCGCTGGAACCGCTGGCTCCGCACCTGGCCGGACCGGGCCGCGAATCGATCCTGCTCCAGGGTGCCCGGATCGCCCTCGCGGACGGGCCGTACATCCCCGCCGAGCGCGAGGTGCTGGCCACCGTCGGTGCCGCGCTGCGCATGGACGCGCAGGAGGTGGCCCGGCTGCTGTCGGCGGTGCGGGCGCCGTAGGGGACGCACGCGGGTGGATCGGGGCCCGGCGGGGCGGCCACCCGCCGGGCCCCGGCGCGTTCCGGGGCCCGGCCGGGACCCCGCGGCTGGGCCCCGGAGGCCCGGAACGAGGTAACGATCCGGCCTCACGGCGGTGAACCGGGGTCCCGCGGGATCCGTGCAACGGGGTGGAAGTGCCCCCTCCTCATCCGGCCATCCAGCATGCGGACGGCCGAAATCATGCGCTCCCTTTGCCGGGCCGAAGCCCCTCGTGGAACGTCCGGGCACGTCAGAGCCATGGCGCTTCGCTGCCGCGCAGCCGGAGCGGGCGTTTTCGGGGCCCGGAGCCATACCCCCCTCGCCGTGCTCGCGCCACTGGCGGAACCTCCAGATCGGAGGTTCCTGGACATCAACACTTTGTGGAAGTCGACGATTTCTGTGAGCGCGCCCACAGGCGTTCAATTCCGGTCACACGACGAGACACCGCCGGAAACACAGCGGGGCTTCGATCTCCGTGTTCCCCCCTGAAACCCCGGCGGACCAACGGGTTAGCGACCCACTCCGACCAGGGACAACCAGCTTCCTCTCAATTACCTACCTCATTGAAGGGCAAGGCAGAGATGGCACGTGTCGCCGCCCGGCTTTCCGCCAACGGAGAGCAGAGCTCGCACCCGGTCGACGAGGTGCTCCCCCTCCCCAAGCTCGCGCTGTACGGCTTCCAGCACGTACTCGCCTTCTACGCCGGTGCGGTGATCGTCCCGATCATCGTCGGCAGCGCACTCAAGCTGAGCCCGGAACAGCTCGTCTACCTGATCAACGCGGACCTCTTCACCTGCGGTATCGCCTCGATCATCCAGGCCTGGGGCATCGGCCGGGTCGGCGCACGGCTCCCGCTGATCCAGGGCGTGACCTTCACGGCGGTCTCGCCGATGATCGCCATCGGTCTCGGCGCCGGCGGCGGGACCGCGGCCCTGCTGGTCATCTACGGCGCGGTCATCACGGCCGGTCTGGCCACCTTCGCCTTCGCCTGGCTGCCCGCCAAGGCGTTCCGCACGGTCATGCGGCTCTTCCCGCCGGTGGTCACCGGCACGGTCATCACGGTCCTCGGCATCGTCCTGATCCCGGTCGGTCTCAAGGACGCGGCCGGCGGCGCCCCGACGATCGCCGACGGCGGCGTCCCGACGCAGCTGGCCTACGCCGGCGGCACCATGCTCTTCATCCTCGTCCTGATGAAGTTCGGCGGACCGTTCCTGCGCAGCATCAGCATCCTGCTCGGCCTGGTCGGCGGTACCGTGGCGGCCTTCCTGCTCGGCGACGCGAAGTTCGGCAACGTCGGCCAGTCCGACTGGATCGGCGTCACCACGCCCTTCCACTTCGGCGCCCCGAAGTTCGAATGGTTCCCGATCCTCCTCATGCTGATCGTCATGCTGATCACCATGGTCGAGACCACCGGTGACACGTACGCGGTCGGCGACATCGTCGGCAAGGAGGTCGACAGCGAGACCGTGGCCCGCGCCCTGCGCGCCGACGGCGCCGCCACCGCCCTCGGCGGCATCCTGAACTCCTTCCCGTACGTGGCCTTCGCCGAGAACGTCGGCCTGGTGCGGATGACCAAGGTCAAGAGCCGCTTCGTGGTCGTGGCCGCCGGCGCCTTCATGATCGTGCTCGGCCTGATCCCCAAGGCCGCCGCGATCGTCGCCTCCGTCCCGCCGGGCGTCCTCGGCGGCGCCGCCACCGTGATGTTCGGCATGGTCGCCCTGGCCGGTATCCAGACCCTCGCCAAGGTGGACCTGAAGGAGGAGAAGAACGCCCTGATCGTCGGCGTCTCGCTGGCCTTCGCGCTCTTCCCCGCCACGGTTCCGGCCTACTTCGACAAGCACGTCAGCCCGGACGTCTCCTCGCTCCTCAACAGCGGTGTCACCCTCGGCGCCACGGCCGCGATCCTCCTCAACCTGGTCTTCAACGGCCTGGCCAAGGAAGACGCCCGGTCCTCCCCGCGGACCGAGCCGGCCGCCGAACAGGCCGAGCCGGCCTCCCCGCCCGTCGAGCTGCCCGCCCAGCCGGTGGCGGCGCCGGCCGGGGCCGAGAAGGCCGTGAAGGCCGACGAGGCCGGGACCACCGCCCCCTGATCCTCCCAAGGGGTGCCGCCCCCGCCCGGACCACGGTCCCGGCGGGGGCGAGCGCTGTCCCCGTACGGGGTCCCGCACAGGTGACAATGGGCGCATGAGCCTGTTCCGCGACGACGGCATCGTGCTGCGCACCCAGAAGCTGGGTGAGGCGGACCGCATCATCACGCTGCTCACCCGCGGTCACGGCCGCGTACGGGCCGTCGCCCGCGGGGTGCGCCGTACGAAGTCCAAGTTCGGCGCCGGGCTGGAACCTTTCTCCCACGCCGACGTGCAGTTCTTCGCCCGCGGCAGCGAGCTGATCGGCCGCAGCCTGCCGCTGTGCACCCAGACCGAGATCATCGCCCCCTACGGCAACGGCATCGTCACCGACTACGCCCGCTACACCGCCGGCACCGCGATGCTGGAGACCGCCGAACGCTTCACCGAGAACGAGGGCGAACCCTCCGTCCAGCAGTACCTGCTGCTGGTCGGCGCCCTGCGCACACTCGCGCGCGGCGAACACGAACCCCACCTCATCCTCGACGCCTTCCTGCTGCGCTCCCTCGCCGTCAACGGCTACGCGCCCAGCTTCGAGGACTGCGCGAAGTGCGGGATCCACGGCCCCAACCGGCACTTCTCCGTCGCCGCGGGCGGGGTCGTATGCGCAGACTGCCGCGTCCCCGGCTCCGTCGTACCCTCGTCGGAGGCCATCGCACTGCTCAGCGCGCTGCTGACGGGCGACTGGAAACACGCGGACGCCTGCGAGGCGCGCCACGTGCGGGAGGGCAGCGGGCTGGTCTCGGCCTATTTGCACTGGCATCTGGAACGCGGGCTACGCTCCCTGCGTTACGTCGAGAAATAGGAGCTGGGCACATGGCACGACGCGGGATTCTGGGACGCTCTCGCCGCGAGTACAAGGTTCCCGAGCCGCACCCGTCCGGTGCGCGCCCGCCGAAGATCCCCGGTGAGCTGGTCCCGAACCACGTCGCCGTCGTCATGGACGGCAACGGCCGCTGGGCCAAGGAGCGCGGACTGCCGCGCACCGAGGGCCACAAGGTGGGCGAGGGCGTCGTGCTCGACGTGCTCAAGGGCTGCCTGGAGATGGGCGTCAAGAACCTGTCCCTGTACGCCTTCTCGACGGAGAACTGGAAGCGCTCGCCCGACGAGGTCCGCTTCCTGATGAACTTCAACCGCGACGTCATCCGCCGCCGCCGCGACGAGATGAACGAGCTCGGCATCCGGATCCGCTGGGTCGGCCGCATGCCGAAGATGTGGAAGTCCGTCGTCCAGGAGCTCCAGATCGCCCAGGAGCAGACCGTCGACAACGACGCGATGACCCTGTACTTCTGCGTGAACTACGGCGGCCGCGCGGAGATCGCCGACGCGGCGCAGGCGATCGCCCGTGACGTGGCCGCCGGCCGGCTGGATCCGTCGAAGGTCAACGAGAAGACCTTCGCGAAGTACATCTACTACCCGGACATGCCGGACGTGGACCTGTTCCTGCGTCCCAGCGGCGAGCAGCGCACCTCCAACTACCTGCTCTGGCAGAGCGCGTACGCCGAGATGGTCTTCCAGGACGTGCTGTGGCCGGACTTCGACCGCCGCAACCTCTGGGCGGCCTGCCTGGAGTACGCCCAGCGCGACCGCCGCTTCGGTGGCGCCGTCCCGAACCAGGGCGAGGGCCTCACGAGCTGATCGGTCCGCCGGGCTCCGCCGCCACGGACACGCCCCGACCGGGCGGTGGAGCCGCGTCACCGCGCCCGCCGTCCGGCGGGCGCGCAGGCGGGCGGCAGGGGCGGCCGACGGGGTTCGTCTTTCGGATCCGGCCGATGTCGACCGGATCGGATCGGTCTTCGGCCGGATCCTGACCAGGATCGGTCAGCCGGCCGCCGCGCAGTCGGCGCAGGTGCCGAAGATCTCGACGGTGTGGGCCACGTTCACGTAGCCGTGTTCGGCCGCGATGGCGTCCGCCCACTTCTCCACTGCGGGGCCCTCGACCTCCACCGCCTTGCCGCACTTGCGGCAGACCAGGTGGTGGTGGTGCTCCCCGGTGGAGCAGCGCCGGTACACGGACTCGCCGTCGCTGGTGCGCAGCACGTCGACCTCACCCGCGTCGGCCAGGGACTGCAGGGTGCGGTACACGGTGGTCAGGCCCACGGAGTCGCCGCGGTGCTTGAGCATGTCGTGCAGTTCCTGGGCGCTGCGGAACTCGTCCACCTCGTCCAGCGCCGCCGCCACTGCGGCCCGCTGCCGGGTGGACCGTCCTCGTACTGGCGCGGTATTCGTCTCGCCAGGCGCAGTCGCCACCGGTTCCTCCTCGTTTCGGCCTCGGCCCATTGTGCCAGGCGGCCGTCCCTCTCAGACTGTCACGTCATTCCGTGTACAGTCCTCCTCCGCTGCGCGGGCGGACGCCGCGCGGCGCCGGGCCAGGGGCGCCGAGACGGCCGTCAGGGCCATGAACACCGCGATGGCGAGCAGCACGATCGCGGCGCCGGACGGCGCGTTGAGGTAGTACGTGGCGGTCGTGCCGACCAGGGACACGGTGAGGCTGATGCCGATGGCCAGCCCCAGCGTGGCGGCGAAGCCCCGGGTGATCCGCTGTGCGGCCGCGACCGGGATCACCATCATGGCGCTGACCAGCAGCAGTCCCACGATGCGCATGGCGACGGTGACGGTGACGGCGGCGGTGACCGCGATCAGCAGGTTCAGCAGGCGCACCGGCAGGCCGGTGACCTTGGCGAACTCCTCGTCCTGGCAGACGGCGAAGAGCTGTCGGCGCAGGCCGAGGGCCACGGCGAGGACGAAGGCGGCGAGCAGCGCCATCGCGGTGACGTCCTCGGGTGCGACGGCGGTGATCGAGCCGAACATGGGACCCAGGAGCTTGGAGGTGGAGCTGCCGCCGAGGTTCACGATCATCACGCCGCCCGCGAGGCCGCCGTAGAACAGCAGCGACAGGGCGACGTCCCCGCTGGTCCTGCCGCGGGAGCGGATCATCTCCATCGTGACGGCGCCGACGACCGCCACGAGGGTGGCCATCCACACCGGGCTGGTGTTGGTGACCAGGCCGAGCGCGACACCGGTCATCGCGACGTGGCCGAGGCCGTCGCCCATGATCGCCTGGCGGCGCTGGACCAGGTACGTGCCGATCGCGGGCGCCGTCACGCCGACCAGCGCGGCGGCGATCAGCGCGCGCACCATGAAGGGGTCGTTGAGGAAGCCCATCAGCTCAGCAGTCCCGTCCGCAGGGGTTCGGCGTCGTGCGCCGAGTGGGGGTGTACGTGGTCGTGGCCCGGCAGGGCGTGCTGCCCCACGGCCTCGGGGGGCGGGCCGTCGTGCGTGACGCAGCCGTCGCGCAGGACGACCGCCCGGTCGATCAGGGGTTCCAGGGGGCCCAGCTCGTGCAGGACCAGCAGGACGGTGGTCCCGGCCTCGACCTGTCGGCGTACGGCGTTGGCCAGGACCTCCTGGTTGCCCAGGTCCACGCCGGCCATCGGCTCGTCCATGATCAGGAGTTCGGGTTCGGCGGCGAGCGCCCGGGCTATGAGCACGCGCTGGTGCTGGCCGCCGGAGAGGGCGTTGACCGAGGCGTCGGCGTGGCCCTCCATGTCCACCAGGGCCAGGGCGTGCTCGACGGCGGCCTTGTCGGCCTTGCGTAGGATCCCGAAGCGGGTGCGGTTCAGCCGGCCGGAGGTGACGACCTCGCGGACGGTGGCGGGCACGCCTCCGGCGGCGGTGGTGCGCTGGGGGACGTAGCCGATCCGCGACCACTGGCGGAAGCGCTTGAAATCGGTGCCGAAGAGGGACAGCTCGCCGGTGGCCAGGGGGACCTGGCCGACGACGGCGCGGACGGCCGTGGACTTGCCGGAGCCGTTGGCGCCGAGCAGGGCGACGACCTCACCGCGGCGAACGGTGAGGTCGACCCCGCGCAGCACGGGGCGCGAGCCGAGCGAGGCCGTGGCCCCGAGCAGGGATATGACGGTCCGGTCCTGGCCCTCTTGCGGGGTGGACTGCATGGTGCGCGCCTCCGTTACTGCCATTACTTGCTCCCGAGTGCCTTCTGGAGGTTCTTCAGGTTGGAGCGCATGACCTCGAAGTAGTCGGCGCCCTGGGACGAGTCGGTGATGCCTTCGAGGGGGTCCAGGACGTCGGTCTTGAGGCCGGTGTCCCGGGCGAGGGACTTGGCCGTCTTGTCGCTGGCCAGGGCCTCGAAGAACACGGTCGTCACATTGTCCTTCTTCGCGACGTCCTGGAGTTCCTTCATCCGGGCCGGGCTGGGCTCGGCCTCGGGGTCGACGCCGGCGATGCCCTCCTGGTCCAGGCCGTAGCGCTCGGCGAGGTAGCCGAAGGCGGAGTGCGTGGTGATGAAGGTCTTGGTGGCCGTGTTCTGCAGGCCGTCCTTGAACTCGGTGTCCAGGGCGCCCAACTTGGCGACGAGTTCGCCGGCGTTCTTGCGGTAGTCGGCCGCGTGGGAGGGGTCGGCCTTCTCCAGCGCCGCGCCGACGCCCTGGGCGATCTCCGCGTACTTGACGGGGTCGAGCCACACGTGGGGGTCGGTGCCGGCCTCGCCGTGGTCATGTCCGTCGCCCTCGGCCGCGTGGTCGTGGTCGTGGTCCTCGTGCCCGGCGGCGGAGTGGGTCTCCAGCTTGGTGAGGGTGGCGGCGTCGACGACGTTCTTCACGCCGGACAGCTCGATGGCCTTGTCCACGGCGGGCTGGAGGGTCTTGAGGTAGAGCACCACATCGGCGTCGCCCAGCTGCGAGGTCTGCCGGGGGGTGATCTCCAGGTCGTGCGGTTCGACGCCCGGCTTGGTGAGGCCGGTGACCTTCACGTGGTCCTTGCCGATCTGCTCGGCGAGGAACTGCAGCGGGTAGAACGACGCCGTCACACCCAGTCTGCCGCCCTTGTCGTCACCGGCCTCGGCCCCGGCTCCGGAGCAGGCGGTGAGGGTCGTCGCGGCCAGGGCGACGGCACCGGTGAGGGCGGCGGTGGGTATGAGGCGTCGTACGTTCATGACATCCATTTTCATCAAAGATGGAAACGATTGTCAAAATCCCAGGTGAGCGGACTGTCGTCGTCCGCAGAAGGGGTCCCCGATTTGATAGGCGGGGTGCGGGCGCCGGTAACCTAAAGACTTCGCCGTTCGTCCTCGTAATGAAGAGAGCACCGTGGCCGCCGACAAGATCGAAACCATCGTCAGCCTGAGCAAGCGCCGTGGCTTCGTTTTCCCGTGCAGTGACATCTACGGCGGCTCCAGGGCTGCCTGGGACTACGGCCCGCTCGGTGTCGAGCTCAAGGAGAACATCAAGCGCCAGTGGTGGAAGGCGATGGTCACCGGGCGTGAGGACGTTGTCGGCCTCGACTCTTCCGTGATCCTGGCTCCCGAGGTGTGGGTGGCCTCCGGCCACGTCGCCACCTTCTCCGACCCGCTCACCGAGTGCACCTCCTGCCACAAGCGCCAGCGTGCCGACCACCTGGAAGAGGCGTACGAGGCCAAGCACGGCCGCCTGCCCGCCAACGGCCTTGCCGACATCAACTGCCCCAACTGCGGTGTGAAGGGCCAGTTCACCGAGCCCAAGCAGTTCTCCGGCATGCTGGAGACCCACCTCGGTCCGACCCAGGACACCGGCTCCAAGGCGTACCTGCGCCCGGAGACCGCCCAGGGCATCTTCACCAACTTCGCCCACGTGCAGACGACTTCGCGCAAGAAGCCCCCGTTCGGCATCGCGCAGATGGGCAAGTCCTTCCGCAACGAGATCACGCCGGGCAACTTCATCTTCCGCACGCGCGAGTTCGAGCAGATGGAGATGGAGTTCTTCGTCAAGCCGGGCGAGGACGAGCAGTGGCAGGAATACTGGATGGCCGAGCGGTGGAACTGGTACCGCGGCCTCGGTATCCGCGAGGAGAACATCCGCTGGTACGACCACCCGAAGGAGAAGCTGTCCCACTACTCGAAGCGCACCGCCGACATCGAGTACCGCTTCAACTTCGGTGGCAACGAGTTCTCCGAGCTGGAGGGCGTGGCCAACCGCACCGACTTCGACCTCAAGGCGCACTCCGCCGCCTCCGGCCAGGACCTGACGTACTTCGACCAGGAGGCCGGCGAGCGTTACACGCCGTACGTCATCGAGCCGGCGGCCGGCGTGAACCGCGCCATGCTCGCCTTCATGCTCGACGCGTACAACGAGGACGAGGCCCCCAACGCCAAGGGCGTCATGGAGAAGCGCACCGTCATGCGCCTCGACCCGCGCCTGGCGCCCATCAAGGTCGCCGTCCTGCCGCTGTCCCGCAACCCGCAGCTGTCGCCGAAGGCCAAGGGCCTGGCCGCCGACCTGCGCAAGAACTGGAACATCGAGTTCGACGACGCCGGTGCCATCGGCCGCCGCTACCGTCGCCAGGACGAGATCGGTACGCCGTTCTGCGTCACCGTCGACTTCGACACCCTGGACGACAACGCGGTGACCGTGCGCGAGCGCGACACCATGAAGCAGGAGCGCGTCTCCCTGGACCAGATCCAGAGCTACCTGGGCAGCCGTCTGCTCGGCTGCTAGGTCCCGACGCGAGAAAGCCGGTGGCCCGGTGCGCGATCCGCGCACCGGGCCACCGGCTTTGGTGTGCTCCCGTGCGGCGGGTCAGGCCGCGGGGCTTCCTCCGGACGTCCGCGCGGCCACCTGCGCGACCGTCGCCTCGGCCTCGGCCTCGGCCGCCGCCTCGGCGGCGCGGCGCTCGCCCTCGGCCTGGGAGCGCTTGGCGTAGCGGGCCGTCCACAGCGCCAGGCCGCCCATCGTCCCGTAGATCATGAACGGGCTGATCGTCACCATGGTCGAGGTGCTCAGGACGAAGGCCAGGGCGATCCGGACCAGGGCCTCGATGACGTAGGCCACGCCCCAGACCAGGGTCATGCGGCGCATCGTGGTGCGGAAACCCTCGTACTGCCACAGGCCGTTCCACCAGGCGGTGCTCTCCGGAGTGCCGTCCGTGGCGAACTTGCGGCCGAAGTAGAACATCAGCGGGCGGGCCGTGGCCAGGGTCACCAGGCAGAGCAGCCCGAACAGGCCCGTCACGCCCGAGTCCTTGATCAGCAGCGCCCGCGCCGAGTGGGCGCCGGCGAGCGAGACGATGGCCGTGATCACCAGGAACACGAGGGTGACCAGGGCGAATTCGTCGAACTTGCGCCGCCAGGCCACGACGATGGCGGTGTCGAGAACCGGCCAGGCGCCACTGACGAGCAGAGCCGCGAATTCGCTCCAGCCGTGGTCCTCGGTGAGCGTGTTGTAGGTGAGGATCGGCGCGACCACGTTGAGACCGATCGTCAGGATCCAGCTGACGGCGGCGGCCGCGCCGGAGCGCGCGGGAGGTGCGGGGCGTGAGACGTCGGTGGACAAGGTTCCCCCTGGAACGTACCTGGTGAAGTGTGCGGTAAGGGGACCGTAAAGACATGGCAGGGGCATGTACAAGCGGGCTGACGCCAAATGATCGCCAAGCTGTCCGGAGGGTCTCATTCCGGATACTGGGTCTCATTCCGGATGGTGCAGTCCCAGGTCAGGCGCGCAGACCCCGGATGATGAGCGAGGTGACGGCCTCGAACTCGGGCACGATCGTCGGCGAGATCCAGTCGGCCGCGTACTGCGGATCGTGGAAGCGCCCGGTGGCGTCGAAGACGGCGCGGGCGGCCGCGGGGACATCGGGCGCGGCCAGGGTGCCGGCCGCGACGCCCTCGGCGATGATCCGTGCCAGCTGGTCGATGAGCTGGGTCAGGTGGGAGTCGACCACCCCGCTGTTCTCGGCGAGCAGCACGGAGTAGGTGGCGAACAGCTCGGGATCCGCCCCGGCCTTCTGCCGCTTGGCCTCGAAGAGCGCTTCGAGCCACGCCTCCAGCTTGGAGGGGGCCGCCTCGGCCGGAGCAGAGGCGATGCGCTCCAGTACGGCCACGCTCTTGGCGAGCCAGCGGTCCGTGACGGCTTCGCGCAGTGCCGCCTTCGAAGGGAAGTGCCGGTACACGCTGCCGTGGCTGACGCCCAGGGCGCGCGCCACGTCCACCACGGTCGCCTTGCCCGGGCCGAAGCGCCGCAGCACCTCCTCGGTCGTTTCGAGGATGCGCTCGGGGGTCAGGGGCTCGGCGGCAGCGGAGGGCATGGGTACGACCGTACCGCCCGCTCAGTGCTCGCTGTCCAGGTGGGCCATCTGGGCCGCCGGGTAGCGGTCGCCGGCCGCCGCTCCCGCCGGGACCGCGGCTTCGATGGCGGCCAGGTCCGCCGGGGTCAGCTCCACCCGCATGGCACCGAGTGCCTCGGCCAGCCGGTCCCGGCGCCGGGCCCCGATCAGCGGCACGATGTCGACGCCCCGGCGCGGGCCCTGGGCGAGCACCCAGGCGATGGCGGTCTGGGCGACGCTCACGCCCTTCTCCGCGGCCACCTTGCGCAGCGCCTCGACCAGGTCGAGGTTGCGCCGGAGGTTCTCGCCCTGGAAGCGGGGGCTCATCCCGCGGAAGTCGCCCGGGGCCAGCTCGCGGTCGCGGGAGAAGTGGCCGCTGATCAGGCCGCGGGAGAGCACCCCGTACGCCGTGACCCCGATGCCGAGCTCTCTGGCGGTCGGCAGGATCTCGTCCTCGATGCCGCGGGAGATCAGGGAGTACTCGATCTGCAGGTCGGAGATCGGGGCCACGGCGGCGGCCCGGCGCAGGGTGTCGGCGCCGACCTCGGAGAGGCCGATGTGCCGGACGTGCCCCGCCTGCACGGCCTCGGCGATGGCCCCGACGGTCTCCTCGATCGGGACGTCCGGGTCCACGCGGGCGATCCGGTAGATGTCGATGTGGTCCCGGCCGAGCCGCTGCAGGGAGTAGGCCAGGAAGTTCTTCACGGCCGCGGGACGGCCGTCGTACCCGGCGAAGCCGCCCTCGACGGTGCGCAGGGCTCCGAACTTGACGCTGGTCAGCGCCGCCTCGCGGGCGGCCGCGGGGGCGGTGCGCAGGGCTTCGTTGATCAGCAGCTCGTTGTGGCCCATGCCGTAGAAGTCGCCGGTGTCGAGCAGCGTGTTCATCCCGGCGGGGGCCGCCTCCAGGAAGGCGTGGACGGTCGCGAGGGACTCGGAGCGGTCGGCCTCGCCGTAGAGCGCGGACATGCCCATGCAGCCCAGTCCCAGGGGGAAGACGGTGGGGCCCGTGGCGCCGAGCGTGCGGGGCGTGGCGGTGGTGTTCTCGTGTGAGGTCATGGAACAACAATGGCATGACGGGTGACAGATTTCAATATCTGTCACCCGTGGGTGTGAAGCGGCCGCGGTCCCGCCGTGGACCGGTGGCCCGTCAGGCCACGGGGGGAGCGGCGGCCGCCTTGGGGCTGAGGGCCGGTTCGAGCTCGCGGGCCGTACGCCGGGCCGTGGCGTCGGCCCAGGCGCCGGTCGTCGCCGCGCCCACCAGCAGGACCAGCAGCCCGCAGGCCGTGATGATCCACCAGGCGGGCCGGGTGGCCGCCGCGAAGTCCCCGCCGCCCGCCGTTCCGGCGGCCAGCACCGCGCCGATCACCGCGACGCCCAGCGCCCCGCCGGTCTGCCGGCTGGTGGAGGCCACGGCGGCCGCGACCCCCGCCTGGGCGCGCGGCATCCCGGAGATCGCCGTATTGGTGATCGGGGCGTTGACCAGGCCGAAGCCGATGCCGAAGAGCACGTACCCGGCGAACATCAGGGGGGTGGAGCCCTCCGCCGAGAACATCGCGAACAGCAGCCCGCTCGCCCCCATCGCCACCCCCGCGATCAGCAGCGGGAGCCGCGGCCCCCGGGTGGCGACCAGCCGGCCGGCCAGCGGCGCGCACAGGAACGCCGGCACGGCCATCGGCAGCATGTAGAGCCCGGCGTCGAGGGCGCCCAGCCCCCGTACGTCCTGGAGGTAGAGGGTGTTCAGGAAGAGGAACCCGGACAGCGCGGCGAAGGCGCCCACCGCCATCACCGTCGCCCCGCTGAACGGAGCGCTCCGGAAGAACCGGGGGTCGATCAGCGGCTCCGCGCGCCGGGGCTCGTAGACGATCAGCGCGATCAGCGCGGCCACGGTGGCCAGGGCGCAGCCGACGATGACCGGGGAGGTCCAGCCCGCCGCCGGGCCCTCGATGATCCCGTACGTCATCGCGCCGAGCAGGACCATGACCAGCAGCTGGCCCACCGGATCGGACCGGCGGGGGTGCTCGGCCCGGGACTCGGGGAGGTAGCGCAGGGTCAGGGCGAGGGCGAAGAGGCCGACGGGCAGGTTCACCCAGAAGATCGACCGCCAGCCGACGGAGTCCACCAGCAGGCCGCCGATCAGGGGCCCGGCGGCCATGGAGATGCCCACCACCGCGCCCCAGACGCCGATGGCGCGGGCGCGTTCCTTCGGGTCCGTGAACGTGTTGGTGATGATCGACATGGCGACCGGATTGAGCATCGAGCCGCCGACGGCCTGGACCATCCGGAAGGCGATCAGCCATTCGAGGGTGGGGGCGAGCGAGCAGAGCGCCGAGCCCGCGGTGAAGAGGACCAGGCCCGCCGCGAAGACCTTGCGGCGCCCGATCCGGTCGGCCGTGGACCCGGCCAGTATCAGCAGCGAGGCCAGGACCAGGGTGTACGCGTCGATCGTCCACTGCATGCCCGAGACCGAGGCGTGCAGTTCGTGGCGCATCGAAGGGAGCGCGACGTTCAGGATGGTGTTGTCGAGACTGACGATGAGCAGGCTCATGCAGCAGATCGCCAGGACGAGCACGCGCCGCCGGTGACTCATGTGATGCATGCCGCCGATAGTACGTCTAACTAACAACAGGGGCATGCGCGACAATGGGGGGATGACCACGCTCCCCCCGCCGCTCGCGATCGGCCCGCACACCGTGCAGCCCCCGGTGGTGCTCGCGCCGATGGCCGGCATCACCAATGCCCCGTTCCGCACCCTCTGCCGCGAGTTCTCGGGCGGCAAGGGGCTGTTCGTGAGCGAGATGATCACGACCCGCGCCCTGGTCGAGCGCAACGACAAGACCATGCAGCTGATCCACTTCGACGCGACGGAAAAGCCCCGCTCGATTCAGCTGTACGGGGTGGACCCGGTGACGGTCGGCAAGGCCGTCCGGATGATCGTCGAAGAGGACCGCGCCGACCACATCGACCTCAACTTCGGCTGCCCGGTCCCCAAGGTCACCCGCAAGGGCGGCGGCTCGGCCCTGCCCTACAAGCGCAACCTGCTGCGGGCGATCCTGCGCGAGGCCGTCGCGGGCGCGGGCGACCTGCCGGTGACGATGAAGATGCGCAAGGGCATCAACGACGAACACCTCACCTACCTCGACGCCGGCCGGATCGCCGTCGAGGAGGGGGTCACCGCCATCGCCCTGCACGGCCGCACCACCGCCCAGCACTACGGCGGCACGGCCGACTGGGAGGCCATCGCGCGCCTCAAGGAGCACGTGCCGGAGATCCCGGTGCTCGGCAACGGCGACATCTGGTGTGCGGAGGACGCCCTGCGCATGGTCCGCGAGACCGGCTGCGACGGCGTCGTGGTCGGGCGCGGCTGCCTCGGGCGGCCGTGGCTGTTCAACGACCTGGTGGCGGCCTTCGAGGGCAGGCCCGAGGACTTCCACAAGCCCACGCTGCGCGAGGTCGCGGCCACGATGGTCCGGCACGCGCAGCTGCTGGGGGAGTGGATCGGCGACGAGGCGCGCGGGGTGATCGACTTCCGTAAGCACGTGGCCTGGTACCTCAAGGGCTTCGCGGTGGGGTCAGAGATGCGGGGGAAGCTGGCGGTCACGTCCTCCCTGGCCGAACTGGACGCTCATCTGAGCGAGCTCGATCTGGATCAGCCGTGGCCCGAGAGCGCGGACGGTCCGCGCGGCCGGACGTCCGGAAACAACCGGGTTGTCCTGCCCGAGGGCTGGTTGAACGATCCGTACGACTGCGCCGGCGTGAGCGAAGACGCCGAGCTGGACACCTCCGGAGGCTGACAAATCGCCCTCCGTGCGGCGTGATATACGCCACGCATGGGAGGGGTTTCGCTCAGATGAGCACATAAGTCACGGGTAAGACTTTCAAAGGGTGGCACTGGGTGCCACCCTTTGTGTGTTCAAGTCTTGAACGCAAATATATCGATGATCGCTCATCCGAGCGTGATCAGGCCTCAAAGCCCCCCTCCCCCTTCGGGTTCTGAACGCGGCGAGGGGGTTTTCCTTACCCGTGAGTTACTTTCGATCTGGTGGCGCACGGGTGGTTACAGCCGCATGACGGCCAAGTGGACGTACCCAGAAGCCTTCGATCTGGGTATGTTCCTGGCCGTCAGGGCAGCCACCCGAGTCCTCGAGGAGTCGAGACCCGTGTCGGAAAACAAAGATCAGAAGTTCGTCTACGACTTCACCGAGGGCAACCGGGACCTCAAGGACCTTCTCGGCGGCAAGGGAGCCAACCTCGCCGAGATGACCAACCTTGGTCTCCCCGTGCCCCCCGGCTTCACCATCACCACCGAGGCCTGCAAGGTCTACCTGGAGAGCGGCTCGGCCCCGGCCGAGCTGCGCGACGAGGTCGGCGCGCACCTCGCCGCCCTCGAAGCGAAGATGGGCAAGAAGCTCGGTCAGTCGGACGACCCGCTGCTGGTCTCCGTCCGCTCCGGAGCCAAGTTCTCCATGCCGGGCATGATGGACACGGTCCTCAACATCGGCCTCTCCGACGAGTCCGTGGTCGGCCTCGCCGCCCAGGCCGGCAACGAGCGCTTCGCGTGGGACTCGTACCGCCGTCTCATCCAGATGTTCGGCAAGACCGTCCTCGGCGTCGAGGGCGAGCTCTTCGAGGACGCCCTCGACGAGGCCAAGGCCGCCAAGAAGGTCACCGTCGACACCGACCTCGACGCCGCCGACCTCAAGAAGCTGGTCAAGGCCTTCAAGAAGATCGTCTCGAAGGAGGCCGGCCGAGAGTTCCCGCAGGACGCCCGCGAGCAGCTCGACCTCGCCGTCGAGGCCGTCTTCAACTCCTGGAACACCGACCGCGCCAAGCTCTACCGCCGCCAGGAGCGCATCCCGAGCGACCTGGGCACCGCGGTCAACATCTGCTCGATGGTCTTCGGCAACCTCGGCCCCGACTCCGGCACCGGCGTCGCCTTCACCCGTGACCCGGCCAGCGGCCACGCGGGCGTCTACGGCGACTACCTGCAGAACGCCCAGGGCGAGGACGTCGTCGCGGGCATCCGCAACACCGTCCCGCTCGCGGACCTGGAGGCCATCGACAAGGCCTCGTACGACCAGCTCATGGCGATCATGACGAAGCTGGAGACCCACTACAAGGACCTCTGCGACATCGAGTTCACCATCGAGCGCGGTCAGCTGTGGATGCTCCAGACCCGTGTCGGCAAGCGCACCGCCGGCGCCGCCTTCCGCATCGCCACCCAGCTCGTGGACCAGGGCCTCATCGACGAGGCCGAGGCGCTGCAGCGCGTCACCGGCCACCAGCTGGCCCAGCTGATGTTCCCGCGGTTCGACGAGGACGCGAAGACCACCCTGCTGGGCCGCGGCATCGCCGCCTCCCCGGGCGCGGCGGTCGGCAAGGCCGTCTTCGACTCGTACACGGCCGTCAAGTGGTCGCGTTCCGGCGAGAAGGTCATCCTGATCCGCCGCGAGACCAACCCCGACGACCTCGACGGCATGATCGCCTCCGAGGGCATCCTGACCTCGCGCGGCGGCAAGACCTCGCACGCCGCCGTCGTCGCCCGCGGCATGGGCAAGACCTGCGTCTGCGGCGCCGAGGAGCTCGACGTCGACACCAAGCGCCGCCGGATGACGGTCGGCGAGACGGTCATCGAAGAGGGCGACGTCGTCTCCATCGACGGCTCCACCGGCAAGGTCTACCTCGGTGAGGTACCCGTCGTACCGTCCCCGGTCGTCGAGTACTTCGAGGGCCGCATGCACGCCGGCGCCGACGACGCCGACGAGCTGGTCGCCGCCGTGCACCGGGTCATGGCCTACGCGGACCGCGTGCGCCGCCTGCGGGTGCGCGCCAACGCCGACAACGCCGAGGACGCGCTGCGCGCCCGCCGCTTCGGCGCCCAGGGCATCGGCCTGTGCCGCACCGAGCACATGTTCCTCGGCGAGCGCCGCGAGATGGTCGAGCGCCTGATCCTCGCGGACACCGACGAGGAGCGCGAGGGCGCCCTGTCGGCCCTGCTGCCGCTGCAGAAGAAGGACTTCATCGAGCTGTTCGAGGCGATGGACGGCCTGCCCGTCACCGTCCGGCTGCTCGACCCGCCGCTGCACGAGTTCCTGCCCGACATCACCGAGCTGTCGGTGCGCGTCGCCCTCGCCGAGTCCCGCAAGGACGCCAACGAGAACGACCTGCGCCTGCTCCAGGCCGTGCACAAGCTGCACGAGCAGAACCCGATGCTGGGTCTGCGCGGCGTCCGCCTCGGCCTGGTCATCCCCGGTCTGTTCGCCATGCAGGTCCGGGCGATCGCCGAGGCCGCGGCCGAGCGCAAGAACGCCAAGGGCGACCCGCGCGTCGAGATCATGATCCCGCTCGTGGGCACCGTCCAGGAGCTGGAGATCGTCCGCGACGAGGCCGACGGGGTCATCGCCGAGGTCGAGGCCGCCACCGGCACCAGCCTCAAGCTGTCGATCGGCACGATGATCGAGCTGCCGCGCGCCGCCCTGACCGCCGGCCAGATCGCCGAGGCCGCGCAGTTCTTCTCCTTCGGCACGAACGACCTGACCCAGACGGTGTGGGGCTTCTCCCGCGACGACGTCGAGGCCAGCTTCTTCACCGCGTACCTGGAGAAGGGCATCTTCGGGGTCTCGCCCTTCGAGACCATCGACAAGGACGGCGTCGGCTCGCTCGTCCGCTACGCGGTCCAGCAGGGCCGTGCCACCCGCCCCGACCTCAAGCTCGGTGTCTGCGGTGAGCACGGCGGCGACCCGGAGTCGGTGCACTTCTTCCACGAGGTGGGCCTCGACTACGTCTCCTGCTCGCCCTTCCGGATCCCGGTGGCGCGCCTGGAGGCCGGCCGCGCGGCCGCCGAGGCGAAGGGCTCCGACAGCCGCTGAGCCCCGCCGGGAGCGGCCGCTGCCGCTCCCCCCTGACCGCGCCTGTCCCCGGTTGCCTGACCTCCGGGGGCAGGCGCGCCTTCATTTCGAAGGCGGCGGCGGAGCCGGGTATCGCCGCATATTCAACGAAGTCTTTACGGCGCCAGGCGGTGGACGGATCCCCACCCGTCCACCGCCTGCCGCCTATCTGCCAGGCACGTCGGCGCTTCCCTGTGCGACCGACCGCCAGGCCCCGCAAAGCCCCCCACGGCCTTCACGGAGCGTTTCGGTCGCACCGGAGTGTGCCTGGCGGAGTACAGGATTTCGCTTGTCACGCCCCTGCCGAAAGGGGTTTCAACTGTGGCCGAAAGGGCGTGGTGACCACGTGTGACGGCATGCATACTCATAGGGCGGGGGGATTGCGGTTGCACAGCTGGGGGTTCGGTGCTTCGTATCCATTTCACTGGAGTGGACCTGGCACGCGTACGGATGGCAGGACGTCCCGATGCGTTGTGGGAAACGATTCTGAGTTTTCACCGCTTAAGAGACCGGCGTGATGTCCGGTTGTTCGGTGAATGGCGTACGGAAACCCGTAGCCGGTTGAATGGTGAAACAAGGCTGCTGGGTGCGCTCATACCCGCGCGCGGCTATTTCCCGGATTTCCTGACCCCCGCCGAGGGGCAGTACGGATGGGACGTGGGCCTCGACGCCCTGCGCGGGCTCCGGCCCGAACGGCTGCGGCGCGAGCTGTCCCTCGTGGGCGCGGGCGCCGGGACGGGCTTCGGGGCGGCCTTCGGGACCCCTACGCCGACCCGGCTGCGGGAGTTCATCGACGGCGGCACCAAACACCTGCCCCGGCTCCTGGGCGAGCTGCGGGGCTACCACCGCGCGGCCGTGGAGCCGTACTGGACCCACATCCAGGCCCAGATCGAGGCGGAGCGCGCGGCGCGCGGCCGGGCGCTGCTGGACGGCGGCGCGGACGAGCTGCTCGCCTCGCTGCCGCCGATGCTGCGCTGGCGGGCCCCGGTGCTGGAGTGCGAGTACCCGGTGGACCGGGACGTACGGCTGCGGGGGCGCGGGCTGCTGCTCCAGCCCTCCTTCTTCTGCCGGCGCACCGCGGTGACCCTGCACGACCCGGAGCTGCCGCCCGTGCTCGTCTACCCGGCCGCGGCCCAGCTGGCCTCCTCGACGGCCGGCGGCGAGGCCGCCCGGCCCGCGGAGGAACAGCGCCAGCGGACCCTGGGCAAGCTCGTGGGCCACACCCGCTCCGTGGTGCTGCGGGCCATCGGCGACGGGGCGACCACCAGCGAACTGGCCCGCCGGGCCGGGGTGTCCCTGGCCTCGGCGAGCCAGCACGCCTGCGTGATGCGCGAAGCCGGCCTGGTGACCACCCTCCGCCACGGCAACGCCGTCCTGCACACCGTCACTCCCCTGGGCGCGGCCCTCCTCAAGGGGGGCGCCGTGGTGTCCTGACCCGGTGCGCACGGCTCTGACCTGCGGGTTCATGGCGCTGCAGGGAAACTTCGAAAAAGTTTCCCGCAGAGCGATGAGTTCGCCGGAGGGTCGCGGTCTACCTCTCGAAAGCACCACACGAGAGAAGAGAGAGACCGAGATGGCCACCATGATCTTCGTCAACCTGCCCGTCAGCGACCTGGAGGCCACCAAGGCGTTCTGGGGCAAGCTCGGTTACTCCTTCAACGCGCAGTTCACCGACGAGAACTGCGCGTCCATGCCCATCACCGAGAGCATCGTCGCGATGTTCCTCACCGAGGCCCGCTACAAGGACTTCACCCACAAGGCCATCGCCGACGCCACCACCACCTCCGAGGTACTGCTCTGCCTGAGCGCCGAGAGCCGCACCGCGGTCGACGCGCTGGTGGACGGGGCCCTGGCGGCCGGGGCCACCGAGCCCCGGCCCGCCCAGGACCACGGCGTCATGTACGGCCGGGCCTTCGACGACCTCGACGGCCACACCTGGGAGATCATGTGGATGGACCCCTCGATGGTCCAGGGCTGACCTGCGCTACGAGGCCGCGGCGGTCCGTACCGGGTACGTCCGGACCGCCACCTCCTCGTCGTCCAGACAGCGCCCCGACTCCAGGTCGAAGCGCTGCTTGAGCAGCGGCGAGGCCACGAACGGCCGGCCCGCCGCCCACCCCAGGAGCCCGCGCGACAGGACGTGCGCGCCGGTGAAGGGGTCCTGGTTGCCGATCGCGTAAGGGCGCCCGGCGCGGTCGAGGAACACGGCGGCCTGGCTCCCGTCGGGCAGCAGGGCGGCGACCCCCCGCCCCGGGGTGAGCGAGGACAGCTCGCACACCGTCAGCCAGCCTTCCGCCACCCGCAGTTCCACGCTCATCGGACGGGACCTCCCACGGTCAGGACGGCCAGGTCGGGCTTGACCTGGCCGCGTTCGGGCACGAACTTCACGGTCGGGTCGGGGGCGCCGGGAGCGTTGACGAAGGACACGAACCGGCGCATCCGCTCCGGGTCCCGGAGGGTCTCGGCCCACTCGTCGCGGTAGTGCGCGACGTGGTCGGCCATCAGCGCCTCCAGTTCCGCGCACAGTCCGAGCGAGTCGTGCACGATCACGTCCCGCAGGTGGTCCAGGCCCCCCTCCAGCCGGTCCAGCCAGGTCGACGTGCGCTCCAGCCGGTCCGCGGTGCGGATGTAGAACATCAGGAACCGGTCGATGAGCCGGACCAGCTCGGCGTCCGACAGGTCCTGCGCCAGGAGGTCGGCGTGGCGCGGGACGGCCCCGCCGTTGCCGCCGACGTAGAGGTTCCAGCCGTTCGCCGTGGCGATGATCCCGAAGTCCTTGCTCTGGGCCTCGGCGCACTCGCGGGTGCAGCCCGAGACCGCCGACTTCAGCTTGTGCGGGGCGCGCAGGCCCCGGTAGCGCAGCTCCAGGTCGATGGCCATGCGGACGCTGTCCTGGACCCCGTAGCGGCACCAGGTCTGCCCCACGCAGGACTTCACCGTCCGCAGGGCCTTGCCGTAGGCGTGGCCGGATTCGAATCCGGCGTCGACCAGGCGCGCCCAGATGCGGGGGAGCTGGTCCACGCGCGCGCCGAAGAGGTCGATGCGCTGACCGCCGGTGATCTTCGTGTAGAGGCCGAAGTCGCGGGCCACCTCGCCGATCACGATCAGCCTGTCGGGGGTGATCTCCCCGCCGGGGATGCGCGGGACGACCGAGTAGGAGCCGTTGCGCTGCAGGTTCGCGAGGAAGTGGTCGTTGGTGTCCTGCAGGGCGGCCTGCTCACCGTCCAGGACGTAGCCGCTCGCTCCCAGGGTGGGGGCGAGGGAGGCGATGACCGAGCCGACGGCCGGCTTGCAGACCTCGCAGCCCTCGCCGCCCCGGGCCTCCTCGCGGCCGTGACCGTCGAGGATCTCCCGGTACGAGGTCAGGCGGCGGGTGCGGACGATCTCGTAGAGCTCGGCGCGGGTGTACGGGAAGCAGCCGCACAGCCCCTTGTCGGCGGCGGCCGGCAGCAGCTGGCCGATCACCTTCAGGCAGCCTCCGCAGCCCGTGCCGGCCTTGGTGCACTTCTTGACCTCGGGCAGGGTCGCGCAGGCGGTGATCGCCTTCTTGGTGACGTTGTGGCAGGAGCAGATCACCGCGGTGTCCGGGAGCGCGGCCGGGCCCAGCTGGGTGGCGGGGCCGAGCCCGGCGGGCAGGACCAGCTGCTCCGGGGCGACGGGCAGGACGCTGCCGGTGAGCGGGCGCAGCAGCCCGTACGCGTCGGCGTCGCCGACCAGCACCCCGCCGAGCAGGACCCCGTCCGGGGAGACGACGAGCTTCTTGTATACGCCGCTGCGCGCGTCGGACCAGACCACGTCCAGGCTGTCGGGGGAGGTGCCGTGCGCGTCGCCGAAGGAGGCCACGTCCACGCCGAGCAGCTTCAGCTTGGTGGACAGGTCGGCCCCGGTGAACTCCCGCTCGCGGCCCAGCAGGTCCTCGGCGGCCGTCTTGGCCATCTCGTAGCCCGGTGCGACCAGGCCGTAGACCCGGCCGTCGCAGGCCAGGGCGCACTCTCCGATGGCGTAGACCCGCGGGTCGGAGGTGCGGCAGCGGGAGTCGACGGCGATCCCGCCGCGTTCGCCGACGTCCAGGCCGCAGTCGCGGGCGAGTCCGTCGCGGGGGCGGACCCCGGCGGAGAAGACGACGAGCCCGGTGTCGACGGTGGAGCCGTCCGAGAGCCGCATCCCGGTGACCGCGCCGTCCTCGCCCGTCAGCACCTCCTGGGTGCCGACGCCGGTGTGCACGGCCAGTCCCATGGACTCGATGGTCCGCAGCAGGGCGGCGCCGCCGCCCTCGTCCACTTGGACGGGCATCAGCCGGGGCGCGAACTCCACGACGCGGGTGGCGAGTCCGAGGCCCTTGAGCGCCCCGGCCGCCTCCAGGCCGAGCAGGCCGCCGCCGACGACGGCGCCGGCGGTGCGCGTCCTGGCGTACTCCTCGATCGCGAGGAGGTCCTCGATCGTGCGGTACACGAAGCAGCCCGGGGCGTCCTTGCCGGGGACGGGCGGCACGAAGGGGAAGCTGCCGGTCGCCAGGACCAGGACGTCGTACGGGAACACGCGCCCGGAGCGGGAGGTGACGGTACGGGCGTCCCGGTCGATGCCCTCGGCGGGGTCGTCGAGGTGCAGCGCGATGCCGTGCCGCTCCATGAACCCGTCCGGGACGAGGGACAGGTCCTCGGGGGTGCTGCCGGAGAAGTACGAGGTCAGGTGTACGCGGTCGTAGGCGGGCCGGGGCTCCTCGCAGAGCACGGTGATCCGGTGCGTGGCGGTGGCGCCGCGTTCGGCGAGGGCCTCCAGGTAGCGCTGGCCGACCATGCCGTGGCCGATCAGCACGATCGCGGGCAGGGGCTCGGTCATGTCAGTGGCCTCCGTCGTCGGTGAGCAGGTGGAACGGGGCGTCCGGTGATGCGTCGCCCTCCCGGCCGCGGGCGAGGGTGCCCACGGTGGAGAGCCCGCCCAGCAGTGACCCGGCGGGCGGCGCAGACGCCCGGGAGCCCGCCGCCGATCACCACCGCGCGCCGTTTCGAGGTCATGGCACGAGCGTGCGGGCCCGCTGTTTCCCCGTCGCATCACCCCTGTTACCCGGGCGGAACGCCGACCTCAGCGCCGGGATTAAGGGCCGGTGAGGCCTTCCTCAAGGCGTCCTTAAGGGAGGCCGGGAGGGCTCCTGAGGCCCTTAGCGTGGGCGCCATGCGAGATGTGGCGGTGCGGGTCAAGGGCGGGATGCTGGGCGGCGCGGGGCTGGTGGTCCTGCTCTGGGCCGCCCAGGTGCGGCCCTCGGCCCGGCTCGACGCGCTCTTCGCCACCGCCGCGCACCTGACCGGGCTGCTCGCCGGGTACGGGATCCTGGTGCTGCTGTTCCTGATGGCCCGGGTGCCCGCCGTGGAGCACGGCGTCGGCGGCGACCGGCTCGCCCGCTGGCACGCGCTGGGCGGCCGCCACGTGCTCCTCCTCTGTTTCGGGCACGGGCTCCTGGCCCTGCTCGGCTACGCCGTGCACGAGGGGGCGGACGTGCTCTCCGCCGGACGGGGGCTGCTCGGCTACCCCGCGCTCGCGGCCGCCGCGGCCGGGACCGCTCTCCTGGCCGCGGTCGGCGTGACCTCCGCCCGCGCCGTACGCCACCGCCTCGCGCACGAAACCTGGCGCGGGGTGCACCTGGCCGTGTACCTCGCCGCCGCCCTGGCCTTCGGGCACCAGCTCGCCGGGCCCGATCTGGCGGTGGCCGCCTGGTTCTGGGCCCTGGCCCATGCCCTCGTCGGCGTGTTGCTGGTCTGGTACCGGGCCGTGGTGCCCGTACGGCAGGCCCTGCGGCACGCGCTGCGCGTCGCCGAGGTGCGCGCGGAGGGCCCCGGGGTGGTCTCCGTCGTCGTGCACGGGCGGGACCTCGCGGAGCTGCGGGCCGAGCCCGGACAGTTCCTGCGCTGGCGGTTCCTGCGGCGGGGGCTCTGGTACACGGCGCTGCCCTTCTCGTTGTCCGCGCCGGTCAGCGGCGCCACCCTGCGGATCACCGTCAAGGGGCTCGGCGGGCACTCGCGGCGGATCCGCCGGCTGCGTCCCGGTACGCGGGTCGTCGCCACGGGGCCGTTCGGGGCGCTCACCGCCGCCCGGCGGACGCGGCCCAAGGTGCTGCTGATCGCGGGCGGGGTCGGGATCACCCCGATGCGGGCCCTGTTCGAGACGCTGCCCGGCGGGCCGGGCGACATCACCCTGCTCTACCGGGCCGGGGCCGAGGAGCAGCTCGTGCTGCGGGGCGAGCTGGAGGCCATCGCGGCCGGGCGGCGGGCCGGGCTGCACTACCTGCTCGGACCGTCCGACGGCCCCTACGACCCCCTGGCCCCGCGGGCGCTGACCGCGCTCGTCCCGGACCTGGTGGAGCACGACGTGTACCTGTGCGGGCCGCCCGCAATGGCGGAGGCGACGCGCGCCGCGCTGCTGCGGGCGGGGGTGCCGACCGGGCGCGTCCACAGCGAGTGCTTCAGTTTCTGACCCGGCCACGGACGGCCCCGGCTGCCCCGCCACCGGCTTCCCCCGGCTGCCCGCTCCCCGGCTTCCCCCGGCTTCCCCCGGTTTCCCGCCCCCGGCTTCCCGTCCCCGCGTTCCCGTTCCGCTTCCGAGAGGTCCCCCGCGCCATGCGTCACCCCCTGCACGTCGCCGTGCCCGTGTCCCCGCCGGACGCCGCCGCGCCGCGCGCCGCCGCCCGGCACCGCAAGCCGCGCCGGGACTCCGTCCTGCGGGCCGGGATGGCCGGGCTGGACCGCGTACCGCCCGCGCGGCGGCTCGCGGCGGGGCTGGGGCTGGCCGGCGTACTGGTCGCGACGGCGCTGACGGCATGGGTGGAACCTGCTGCTCCGGTGGCCCCGGACCGGGTGCCGGCCGGTCGAAGCTCAACCTTTGCGCAAGTTTCCCGGGATTGATGGAACGTGCATCGAACCTGTCCCTAGGGTCGGTTCCGTGCCTGACATATCAATCACCATGATCATCGTGCTGTGCGTGGCCGCAGCCGCCGCCGGCTGGATCGACGCGGTGGTGGGCGGCGGCGGACTGCTGCTCCTGCCCGCCCTGCTGCTCGGCCTGCCGCACGCCCACCCCGCCACCGTGCTCGGCACCAACAAGGCGGTGGCCATCGTCGGCACCACCGGAGCGGCCGTCACCTACGCGCGCAAGGCCCCGGTCGACGTGAAGCTCGCCGTCCGGATCGGTCTGGCCGCCCTCGCCGGATCGATGGGGGGTGCGGCCCTCGCGGGCGGGATCAGCAAGGACGCAATGCGCCCGCTGATCATGGGGGTGCTCGTGGTGGTGGCCGCCGTGGTGATCTTCAAGCCCGGTTTCGGCGCCGCCCCCTCCGCCGCGCCCGTCTCCCGGCAGCGGGTGCTGCTGGCGATCGGCCTGGCCGGCCTGGGCATCGGCTTCTACGACGGCCTCATCGGGCCCGGCACCGGCACCTTCCTGGTGCTGGCCCTCACCGCCCTGCTCCACCTCGACCTGGTCACCGCCTCCGCCACCGCCAAGATCGTCAATGTGTGCACCAACGCCGGGGCGCTCGCGATGTTCGCGTACCAGGGGATGGTGCTGTGGCAGCTGGCCGCGCTGATGGCGGCCTTCAACCTGGCCGGGGGGATGATCGGCGCCGGGATGGCGCTCAAGAAGGGCAGCGGTTTCGTCCGCGGCGTCCTGCTGACGGTGGTGGGCGCGCTGGTGATCAAGCTGGGCTTCGAACAGTGGGGGTGACCGGCGGGGGTCAGTACGTCCCGGTGAGGTGCGCGAAGACCACCACGTTGCCCTGGTACCCCGTGCGCGGCGAGAAACCGCCGCCGCAGGTGATCACCCGCAGCTCCGCGCGCGGCGAGGGGCCGTAGACGCGCGCGTCCGGGAACGCCCTGGCGTCGTAGACCTCGACCGCGTGGACCGTGAAGACGGCCGTGCGTCCGTCCGCGCGGGCCACCTCGATCACGGCTCCCCGGCGCAGCGCGCCCAGGTGGTAGAAGACGGCCGGGCCGCTGGCGTCGTCGACGTGTCCCGCGATCAGGGCCGTGCCCGTCGCGCCGGGAGTGGTCCCGTCCCGGTACCAGCCAGCGAGGTCGCGGCGGGTCGGCGGGGGCACTTCGAGACCGCCGCCCTGGTCGAGGCCGAGCCCGGTCAGCGGGGCGTCGACGCGGATGGACGGGATCCGGATCCGGGTGGGAGGGGAGCCGGTGAGCGGGGCGATGGCCCCCGGGTAGCGGTCCTGCGTGCTCAGCGCCTCGGCGGGGGAGGGCAGCGGGGGCCCGACGGGCTCACGGGAGCCGCTGGTCACGAGCCAGATGCCGATGCAGGCGGCGATCGCGACCAGCCCGGCGGGACCGCGCCTTCCGGTCGGGCCCGGGCCGGCCGCGGGGCGCCCGCGCGGGCGCCGGAAGCCGCCGTGCATGCGTACCCCCTCGTCGTGCCGTTCCGTTCCGTGGGTTGCCGTTCGCAGGACTGGCCGTCGCCCGGCCCCGCGAACGGGGGGGACCTCGCGGGGCGGGCGACGGGGGGCGGTACCGGTCGGACCGCGGCCGGGGCCGCGGTGGGCGCCCGTCAGCTCCGCGTGCCGCTCGCCCGGCGACGCAGGAGCCAGGTACCGCCGACGGCGGCCGCGGCCAGGGCGACCGCTCCCGCCGTGATCTTGGCGGGGTCGGTGGTGGTGGTCGTGCCACCGCCCACCCCGGTCTGCACGTGGCCCTGCGGGCCGTGCTCGGTGACCACCAGGTCGCCGGTGGCGAACTTGCCGTTCGCGCAGGTCGCGCCGATGCCGTAGGTGCCCGGCCGGAGGCCGTGGTCGACCCGGAACTGCCCCTCAACCACTTCCTTGTGCGTGCCGGGGACCAGCTTGAAACGCCCTCCGCCGACGGTGCTGGCGTCTCCCTCGGCGAGGCTGCCGGAGCCGCAGGCCTTGGTGTTCACGGTGACCGTGGCGCCCGGGGTGGCGGACTTCGGCCAGACCTCCAGCACGGCGAAGTCCCCGGGCGCGAATCCGGCCATGCCGAGGTCCGCGGCGGCCACCGCTCCGGCGACCGGGCCGGCGAAGGCGACGGCGGTCAGCGCGGTGGCGGTGAGCACGTGGGCGGTGCTGCGGCGCATGGGTACTCCTGGGGACACGGGGTCGTGTTCCGAGGAAAACCGGCCGGTCCGGCGCGCGCCTGCTGAAGCACCGTCAGATTTCCCGCGAGGTGACCCGCTGGACGGCATCCGCGCAGGTCAGACCCTTTGGAAGGGCATCAGGGTGCCCCCACCCCGTCCGGGTGACGGGCCCCTTCCTCACGCCCGCGGAAGGGTCACCGTGGCTGCCGCGCCCGAGGGGTCCGGATTCGACAGGGTCACGACGGCGCCGATCACCTGGGCCTGGCCGAAGGCGATGGTCAGGCCGAGCCCCGTGCCCTGGCCGCGCTCCGCCGCGCCCGTCTTGAACCGCTGCGGGCCCTCCCGCAGCAGGCTCTCGGGGAAGCCCGGCCCGTGGTCCCGTACGGTCACCGAGGCCCCGGACACCGTCACCGTGATCGGCCCGGCCCCGTGCCGGCGCGCGTTGAGCAGCAGGTTCGTCAGGATCCGCTCCAGGCGCCGGGCGTCCGTCCGCACCAGCGCGCCGCCGTCCGCGCCGCCGTCCCGTCCGTCCTCCGTGCCCTCCGTGCCCAGCGTGTCTTCTGCGTCCTTCGCGTCCTCCGCGTCCTCCGCGTCCGACAGTTGTGCGCTCACGCCCGAGCGCCGCGTGATCGAGGCGACCAGCGGCCCCAGCCGGTGCTCCTCCAGCCGCGCCTCCTCCCGGTTCGCGTCGAGCCGGGCCACCTCCAGCAGGTCCTCCGTCAGCGTCCGCAGCGCCCCGACCCGGTCGCGCACCAGCTCCGTCGGCCGTCCGGGAGGCAGCAGCTCGGCCGCCGTGTGCAGCCCCGTCAGCGGGGTGCGCAGTTCGTGCGCCACGTCCGCCGTGAACCGCTGCTCCGCCTCCAGCCGCTGCTGCAGGCTCGCCGCCATCGTGTCGACCGCCGAGGACAGCTCGGCGACCTCGTCGCGGCTCCCCGGGACCCCCGAGGCCCTGATCCGCGCGTCCAGGTCGCCCGCGCTGATCCGCCGGGCGGTCTCCGCGGCCGACCGCAGGTCCTTGCTGAGCCGGCTGGCCAGCAGCGCCCCGCCCACCGCGGAGAGCGCCACCACGCCGGTCCCGGACGCGATCAGCTGCTCGTCCAGCTCCGCCAGTTCGGCCTGCTCGGCGGTGAGCGCCTGCCGCACCGTCAGCACCCGGCCGCCGCCCACCGGCCGCGCCGCCCACACCGCCGGGTGCGGTCCGGACAGGTCGAGATAGGTGGTCCTGTGCCCAGCCAGGGCGGCCTCGCGCAGCGGCGCCGGCATGCCGGGGCAGTCGATCCGGGCCTGGGCCTCCCCGACCTTGTCGAAGTCGAGCCGGCCGGTCAGTTCGTAGACCTGCCGTACGCGGATCAGCTGCTCGGTGGCGCTCTTGCGGGCCGCGTCGGCCACCTGGCCCACCCGCGCCTGGTGGATCAGGACGCCGGTGGTGACCGCGGCCAGCGAGCAGCCGACGGCCAGCAGCACGGCGATCTTCCAGCGCAGTCCCAGGGCCCGCAGGAGCCGCCGGCCGCGGGCCGGCAGGACCCTCACCGCGGGGCCCGCCCGTCCGTGCCGGCCCCCTTCGAGGGCCCGGGGGCCTCGGGGCCGCGGCTCGGGCAGGACTTGCCGTAGCGCCGCTCGTCGCTGACCACCGTCATCCGCTCGCCGTCCCAGCGGTAGCGGACGGCCTGCTCGGATCCGTCGTCGGCGGCGATCCGGATCAGCAGGTCCGGCCCCAGGGACTCGACGGCCATCCGCCGCCCGACGGTGAAGAGGATGGGGACGATCCGCTCGCCCCGGGCGGTGTAGACGCTGAGGGCGGTCCGCCCGGTCTCGGTGTCGGCGGCGATGAGGAGGTCCTGCTTCCCGTCGCCGGTGACGTCGAGGTGGACGGCCGGGCGGACCCCGGCCCGCCCCGGAGCGTCGATCCTCCCCTTGGCCAGGAAGGGCTTCATCCGCTTGTCCGCCCGTACGACGTCCAGCTCGTTCACCGCCACGAGGCCCTCCGGACCCACCTCGGGCGCGCCCGCCAGCGGTGCCGGGGGCGGCTGCCGGGTACCCGTCGCGACCCCCGCGGCCGTGGGCGAGTCGTCGGCCCAGGCCGGCCAGAGCGTCCGCGGCAGCGGCTGGAGGGAGACGGGAGCCACGGGCTCGCCGACGGCCAGTCCGCCGGGAGCGGCGCACCCGCCCAGGGCGAGCGCGGTGGCGGACAGCAGCAGGGCGGCGGCAGTGCGGCGGGGTGATCGCGTCATGGGGAGGGAACCGTCGGGGTGGGGAGGGGGGCCGGGTTCCGACCGTAGTCGGCGACCGTCACGGGGGCCGGGAGATCGTGTAACAGCGGTGCGTACGGTGGTGGTCCGCGTGCAGGTCGGGACCTTCGGCCCGCGGCGCGGACTGCCCAGTGTCAGTAGAGGGAGGGCCCTGTGACATCGGTCGATCGGCCGGAATCCGGCGTACTGCCGTTCTTCGTGTACGGGACGCTACGGCCGGGAGAGGTCAACCACGATCTGTTCCTGCGGGGCCGCACGGCGGCCGAGCAACCCGCCCGGCTGCCGGACGCGGCGCTCTACGAGGGGCCGGGCTACCCGTACGCCGTCGAGCGACCGGGCTCCGCCATAACCGGGGAGCTGATCACCCCGGTGCCGGGCGCGTACGGGGAGCTGCTGGCCGCGCTGGACCTGCTGGAGGAGTACGCGGGCCCGGGCCGCCCGGGGAACGTCTACGACCGGGTCGCCCGCGCGGCCGTCCGCCCCGACGGCACCCGCGTCCGCGCCTGGGTCTACCTGGCGGCGGCCCCGCTGGCCCGGCGCCTCGCCGCGTCGGGCACCGAGATCCCGGGCGGCGACTGGCTCCGCCGCGGCGACCGGGTGTAGCCGGCGGGACGGCCCGGCCGCCGACGCCGGCTCAGAGCCCTTCGGCCCCGCGGTTGCGCAGACGCTGCCCGTACTGCTGCAGGACCCACAGCTCCTGCTGGACCGCCGCGTGCTGCTCCGGCGGGGCCTGCGGGCTCAGGCGGGTCATGGTGCCCTGGATCTCCAGGACGCGCCGGTCCACGGCGCGCAGCCGGACCTGGACCAGCTGGACCCCCGCGTAGATCTCGTCCACCGTCTTGGCGTGGATGGCCTCCACCGCCAGCTCCGTGACCATCGCGCGGACGGTGTCGTTCGGCGCGGCCTCGCGGACCCGGACCAGATAGTCCTCCGTGCCCTGGGCCGCGCCCCCGGCGTCCTGGATGGCCTGGCGGACCTCGGCGTAGGGCGGGGCCGTGAACTCGTCGATCCCGTACGCGTCGAAGGCGGGGGAGACCAGCGCGGGGCGCTGGAGCGCCAGCTTGAGCAGTTCGCGCTCCGTGCGGTGGGCGGGGCTGCGCAGGTTCAGTGCGGGACCGCCCCGGTCCGCGGCGGGCGGCTGCGCGGGCGGAGCCTCCTGGGGAGGACGCCCGCCCCCCCGGCCCTGCTGCGGCTGGTTGCCGCGCTCGCGGGCCCAGCGTGCCAGCTGCGCGACCCGCTTGACGACGAACTGCTCGTCGAGGATGCCCAGCATGCCCGCCAGCTGGACGGCCGACTCGTGCTGGATCGAGAGGTCCTTGATGCTCGCGACGACCGGCGCGGCCTCGGCCAGCGCGGCCGCGCGGCCCGCCGGGTTCTCCAGGTTGTGCCGGCCCACGATGTGCCGCAGTGCGAACTCGAACAGCGGGGTGCGGGAGTCCACCAGCCCGGACACGGCGGCGTCGCCCTGCGCGAGCCGAAGGTCACAGGGGTCCATCCCGCCCGGGGCGATGGTGATGGAGGTCTCCGCGGCGAACTTCTGGTCGTCCTCGAACGCCCGCAGGGCCGCCTTCTGCCCGGCCGCGTCACCGTCGAAGGTGAAGATCACCTCGGCGGTCGCGTTGTCCATCAGCAGCCGGCGCAGGATCTTGATGTGGTCCCCGCCGAAGGCAGTGCCACAGGTGGCGATGGCGGTGGTGACCCCGGCCAGGTGACAGGCCATCACGTCGGTGTAGCCCTCGACGACCACGGCCCGGGAGGTCTTGGCGATCTCCTTCTTGGCCAGGTCGATGCCGTACAGCACCTGGGACTTCTTGTAGATCGCCGTCTCGGGGGTGTTCAGGTACTTCGGGCCGTTGTCGTCGTCGCGCAGCTTGCGCGCGCCGAAGCCGACGACCTCGCCGCTGATGTCGCGGATCGGCCACATGAGCCGGCCGCGGAACCGGTCGATGGGCTTGCCGCTGCGGCTGTCCTGGGCCAGCCCGGAGAGGATCAGCTCCTTGTCGCTGAAGCCCTTGCCGCGCAGGAACCGGGTCAGGTGGTCCCAGCCGGCCGGGCTGTAGCCCACCCCGAAGTGCTCGGCCGCCGCCTGGTCGAAGCCGCGCTCCGCCAGGAACCGGCGGCCGATCTCCGCCTCGGCCCCGCCCAGCTGCTCCGCGTAGAAGAGGGCGGCGGCCTTGTGGGCCTCGACCAGGCGGATGCGCTCGCCGCGGCCGCTGGTGCCGGCGGTGTAGCCGCCCTCCTCGTACCGCAGGGTGATGCCGGCCTGGCCGGCCAGCCGCTCGACCGCCTCCGAGAAGGAGAGGTGGTCGATCTTCATGATGAAGTCGAGGGTGTCCCCGCCGGCCTGGCAGCCGAAGCAGTGGTAGAAGCCCTTGCTGGGGCTGACCTGGAAGGACGGGGACTTCTCGTCGTGGAAGGGGCACAGGCCCTTGAGGTTGCCGCCGCCGGCGTTGCGCAGCTGGAGGTACTCGGAGACCACGGCGTCGATCGGGACCGCGTCCCGTACCGCCTTCACGTCGTCGTCGTTGATCCGTCCTGCCACGCGTGAAGTCTACGGCCGGGCGCGGACAAACCCGTCAGGCCCCCTGCTCCGGCAGCAGCGAGGGAAGCGGAATCTCCGGGTCCGTGAGCCGGTCGGCCTGCACCGGACGTCCCGACCTGATCAGGGCCTGGATCTGCTCGGCGACGTCCCACACGTTCACGTTCATGCCGGCCAGCACCCGGCCCTCGGAGAGCCAGAAGGCGATGAACTCCCGCTTGCCGACGTCCCCGCGGATCAGCACCTGGTCGTAGCTCCCGGCCGGGGCGTACCCCGAGTACTCCAGGCCCACGTCGTACTGGTCGGAGAAGAAGTACGGCACCCGGTCGTAGCTGACCTGCTGGCCCAGCATGGCCCGCGCGGCGGCGGGGCCGCCGTTGAGGGCGTTGGCCCAGTGCTCCACGCGCAGTCGGGACCCGATCCACGGGTGGTGCGCGGCGGCCACGTCCCCGGCCGCGTAGATGTCCGGATCGGAGGTGCGCAGCGACTCGTCGACCGCGATCCCGCCGCCGTGCTCCCGGTCGACCAGGGCCAGGCCGGAGGTCTCGGCGAGCGCGGTCCGCGGCGCGGCGCCGATCGCCGCGAGCACCGCGTGCGCCGGGTGTTCCTCGCCGTCCTCCGTCCGTGCGGCCAGCACCATGCCGTCCTGGCCGACGATCTCGGTGAGACGCGCCCCGAAGTGGAAGCGGACCCCGTGCTCGGCGTGCAGGTCG
Organism: Streptomyces sp. AB3(2024); assembly: GCF_041862025.1. NCBI lineage: Bacteria > Bacillati > Actinomycetota > Actinomycetes > Kitasatosporales > Streptomycetaceae > Streptomyces > Streptomyces sp. AB3(2024). The sequence goes on along the minus strand of NZ_JBGWAB010000003.1, from coordinate 74,709 downwards.
GTGAAGAGCCGGCCCACCTCCGGGCCCAGCACCGCGTGCAGCGGGGTGGCCAGCGGCTCGACCACGGTGACCTCGGCCCCGTACTCGCGGGCCGCCGCCGCGACCTCCAGGCCGATCCACCCGGCGCCCGCGATCAGCAGGTGGCCGTTGTCCCGGCCCAGGGAGGCCAGGACGCCCCGCAGCCGCTCGGCGTGCGCGAGGCGCCGCAGGTGGTGCACGCCGGCCAGGCCCGTTCCCGGGACGTCCAGGCGGCGCGGTTCGGCGCCGGTGGCCAGCAGCAGCTTGTCGTAGTGCAGCAGGGTGCCGTCGCCCAGGCGCACCGTCTTGGCGGCCCGGTCCAGGTGGACGGCGGGCTGGCCCAGGTGCAGTTCGATCTCGGCGCTCGCGTACCAGGACGGCTCGTGGACGAAGACGCTGTCGCGGTCCTCCTTGCCCACCAGGTAGCCCTTGGACAGCGGTGGCCGCTCGTACGGATGCTCGCGCTCGTCCCCGATCAGGATCACCCGCCCCGTGAACCCCTCCGCCCTCAGCGTCTCGGCGGCTTTCGCCCCGGCGAGCCCTCCGCCGACGATGATGAACGTCTGGTGTGCGTCGACCACCTGATGCCTCCTCATAACCTCTTCGCCACATGCGACCACATGCGAGCGTCCCGCACCGAGCCTGCCGCGTGAAGGGGGAATGGCCCGATCGGCTCACCCCCCGGTGCGCCGCCCGCGTCTGGTGAGGCGAGCGTGCAGGGAGCGGGCGGAGGCGTCGGTCAGGCACGCGATCTGGTCGATCACCGCGCGCTTGCGGGCCCTGTCGTCCGGGGCGGCGTCGAAGATCGCCCGGAACTGGGGGTCGAGCCCCTCGGGTGCGCGGGCGCTGAGCGCCTCGGCGAGTTCGGCCAGGACGATGCGCTGGTCCGCGCGCAGCCGCTCCTGCTCGTCGCGCTGCATCACGTACAGGTCGGCGACGGCCTTGAGGACGGCGCATTCGTTGCGCGCCTCGCGCGGCACCACCAGCTCGGCGCCGTAGCGGGTGAGGCGGCCGGAGCCGTACGCCTCACGGGTGGCGCCCTCGGCGGCCAGGCAGAAGCGGCCGACCAGCTGGCTGGTGGCGTCCTTCAGCCGGGCCTGGGCCACGGCCGAGCCGTCGTAACCGTGCGGCCACCAGTCCTCCTCCATCAAACGGTCGAGCGCCTCGCGCAGTTCCTCGGGCTCGGTGTCGGCCGGGACGTAGCGGCCGATGGCGACCCGCCAGATGACGGCCCGCTCGGGCTCGGCGAACAGGAGGTTGGGGTCGAGGTGCCCGGCGTGCAGGCCGTCCTCGAAGTCGTGCACCGAGTACGCGACGTCGTCCGCCCAGTCCATGACCTGGGCCTCGAAGCACTTGCGGTCGGCGGGCGCGCCGCGGCGCAGCCACTCGAAGACCGGCAGGTCGTCCTCGTAGGCGCCGAACTTCACCGAGCCGGGGTCGGTGGGGTGGTTCCCGCGGGCCCAGGGGTACTTGGTGGCGGCGTCCAGGCAGGCACGGGTGAGGTTGAGGCCGACGCTGACGGGTTGCCCGCCCGCCGGGTCCGGCACGAACCGCTTGGGCTCCAGCCGGGTCAGCAGGCGCAGCGACTGGGCGTTGCCCTCGAAGCCGCCGCAGTCCTTGGCGAACTCGTTGAGCGCCTCCTCGCCGTTGTGCCCGAAGGGCGGGTGGCCCATGTCGTGGGAGAGGCAGGCCGCCTCGACGAGGTCGGGGTCGCAGCCCAGGGCGGCGCCGAGCTCCCGGCCGATCTGCGCGCACTCCAGGGAGTGGGTCAGCCGGGTACGGGGGCTCGCGTCCCACTCGTAGGAACGGGTTCCCGGGGTGACCACCTGGGTCTTCCCGGCGAGCCGGCGCAGGGCGGCCGAGTGCAGCACGCGCGCGCGGTCGCGCTGGAAGGCGGTGCGGCCGGGGCGCTTGTCGGGCTCGGGGGCCCAGCGCTCGGTGGCGGCCGTGTCGTAGGACTCGTAGGCGGGGGCGTGCGGGGTGCCTTCCATGCTCAGACGTTAACCGGAGTCACCGACAATCCGAGCAATCCGAACGAACACCGCCTTTATGCGGTGGCCAGTTCGCGCCGGCCTGCCTTGCGGTCGAGGGCCTCGTCGTAGCGCTGGAGGACCAGTCTGGCCAGCGCCGGATGGGCGCCGAGCGGGGCGGACGCCGGACAGGGCGCTGCGGCGGCGCTCTCGGAGGCGAACCGGCCCGGGGCGGCGAAGTACGAGGCCACCGCGATCCGGTGGTGGCCGCGGGCGGTCAGCGCGCGTACGGCCTCGCGGACGTCGGGTGTGGCGGAGGTGTTGGCGGAGGCGTAGGCCGGCACCACGGGTATCCCGCCGAGCCGCTCGGACAGCTGGGCGGCGGTGCGCCGGGTGTCGGCGGCGGATTCGGGGTCGCGGGATCCGGCGGCGGCCAGCACGACGGCCGCTCCGTCGGGCCGGCCCGGGTTCCAGCCGGCCTCCAGGAGACGCTCGCACAGGGCCTCGACGAGCAGCGGGTGCGGCCCCAGCGGCGCGGCGACGCGGACCCGCAGGTGGGCGGCCCGGGCGGCGGAGGCGGGGAGGTCCCGTTTGACGTGGGTGCCGCGCCCGAGCAGCAGCGGCACGAGCACCGCTTCCCCGGACAGCGCGCGCAGGGTGTCGCCGAGCAGGGGCCGGCTCAGCTCGATGTGGCCGAGGCGGACGTCGAGGCGGGGGCGGAGCTCGCGGACCCCTTCGAGGAGGGCGAGGACGGTGCGCGCGGCGCGCGGGTCGCGGCTGCCGTGGGCCACGGCGACGAGGGTGGGCTGCATGGGTGGGCTCCGTGGTGCCGGGCGCGTGGCGGGCGCAGTCCGCTGAGCTGGGTGCCGAGCTGGTCGGTGATCCGGGACAGCAGCTCGGCCGCGCTGCCGAAGGGGAGGGGAAGGGTTTCGGGAGGGTGCACCGGCTCCGTCATGAACAGATACTGCGCGCCGGAGGTTGCGTGGGCGTTGCGCCGGGGTGACGGGTCGTTTCGGCCCGCTCACTCGCTCATTCGTACGGGTGAAAGCGGGGGCGGGCGGAACTGGCGGGCCGGGGCGGTTCGTCAATCCGTGCGAACGAGGCGTGGAGCGAGGGGGGATCGGTCATGGGGAAGCCGGAGCAGGTCACGGGCGTGGACGCGGGCGTGGATGTGGGTACGGACGCGGCCGTGGACGTGGGTACGGACGCGATTACGGACGCGGGCGCCGACATGGGCGCGGGCGGGAACGCGAGCACGGCGACGGCGACGGGGGTAGGGGCAGGGACGGGCGCGGGGTCGGGGCCGGGTGTAGTGAAGGACGAGGTGCCGGTCGCCGGGCCGGAGCGTGGTGCGGGGTCCGGGCGGTCGCGGACGGGATGGCTGCGGACGGTGCGGGCGAGGCGGCGGGCGGTGCGGGTCGTGATGGGGCTGTGCGTGCTGGCGCTGCTGCCCTCGACGTGGACCCACGTGAGCGCGGCCGACCGGCTGCGGACCACCGCCCGGGCGCCCGCGGCGGAGGTGGCCGTGGTGTTCGGGGCCGGGCTGTGGAACGGCCGCCCGACCCCGTACCTGGCCAACCGGCTCGACGCGGCCGTGGAGCTGTACCGCGCCGGCAAGGTGAAGGTGGTCCTGGTCACCGGGGACAACAGCCGCCGGGAGTACGACGAGCCCGATGCGATGAGGACCTACCTCACTGCCCACGGGGTCCCGGACGGGCGGGTGGTCAGCGACTACGCCGGCTTCGACACCTGGGACTCCTGCGTGCGTGCCCGGGAGATCTTCGGGGTGCACCGGGCGGTCCTGGTCAGCCAGGGGTTCCACATACACCGGGCCGTGGCCCTGTGCCAGGCCGCGGGCGTGGACGCGTACGGGGTCGGGGTCGACGACGCGCACGACGCCACCTGGTACTACGGCGGGGCCCGCGAGGTGTTCGCCGCCGGCAAGGCGGCGCTGGACGCGGTCCTCCGACCGGATCCGACGTTCCTCGGGCCCAAGGAGGAGGGGGTGTCGCGGGCCCTGGGCGCTCTGGCAGACTGACGCCGCGATCGGCGTATGCCGATTAGTCATATGTCTATCTGTCCGGCAGGGGTGTGAAACCGTGGCTGTTGTGGATCTGAGCGGCAAGGTCGTCGTCATCACCGGTGGGGCCCGGGGGCTCGGCGCGGCGGCCGCGCAGGCCGTCGTGGACGGCGGCGGCCGGGTGCTGATCACCGACGTGCTGGAGGCGGAGGGCGCCGAGACCGCGGCGAAGCTCGGCGACGCGGCCCGCTTCCTGCGGCACGACGTGGCCAGCGAGGACGACTGGCAGGCGGCCCTGGAGCATGCGGTCGCCGAGTTCGGCCGGATCGACGGACTCGTCAACAACGCCGGCATATCCACGGGCCAGTTCCTGGAGCACGAGAGCGTCGAGCACTTCCGCCGGGTCGTCGAGATCAACCTGGTCGGCGTGTTCATCGGCATCAAGGCGGCGATCCCGCTGCTCCGGGCGAACGGCGGCGGCTCCATCGTCAACATCTCCTCCGCGGCCGGACTCACGGGCCTCGCGCTCACCGCCGGGTACGGGGCCTCCAAATGGGGTGTGCGCGGCCTGTCGAAGATCGGCGCGGTTGAGCTCGCCGAGGCGGGGATCCGGGTGAACTCGGTGCACCCGGGCATGACGCTGACCCCGATGACGGCCCCCGTCGGCATCCAGGCGGGCGAGGGCAACTACCCCGGCGCCCCCCTGGGCCGGGTCGGTGTCCCCGAGGAGATCGCCGCCGCCGTCGCCTTCCTGCTCTCGGACGCCGCCGGATACGTGACCGGCGCCGAGCTGGCCGTGGACGGCGGCTGGACGGCCGGCCTGACGGTGAAGTACCTGACGGGCCAGTGACCCCGCGGCCCGGCGCCGCCCGGCGGAAAAGCGCGTGCCCCCGCCGGGGCGCCGGGGTACCGTCCGGCCCGTGGAACAGGAAGCACCCCTCGTACGAGAGATCCTCCCCGCCCTGACGGCCGATCCCGGATGCCGGAGTTCAAGGTGTGCGCGGTCCGCGTCGAGCCGGCGCAGCCCGCGCGACGGGTCAGTGCGACCGGTCCGCCCGACCGTACCGAGACCATCTCTTGCCGCAGTCTTGGCCGACGCTTTGGCGCGGGGTCATGAGCCCCGAACTACCGTTCCCGCCATGGCATTCCGACCCCAGCAGCCTCCGGCCTCCCGCGCCCTCCCGGTGCTTCCGTACCGCAAGCCGACCCGCGGCCGCGACTACTGGGTCCTGGACGACGTGCTGCCCGACGTGGACACCGTCCGGGCCCGCTGCCTGGCCAAGGACGACTGGGTCCAGGGCGCCCCGCACAAGCCCGAGCCCTGGCCGGGACTGCGGGCCATGCCCGGCCTGGAGCCGCCCGAACTGGCCCGCGTGGAAAGGCTGGTGCGGCAGGCGACCGGCGCGCGGCGGATCTGGCCCGAGAACCCGGAGGGCGCCGGAACCTTCAACCACAACTGCGTCCAGGTCGTCGGCGAGGGCGAGTGCGAGCCCCGTCCGCACACCGACTCCCGCACCCTGTGCCGCTACGCCGCCGTGCTCTACCTCAGCCCCGGCACCCCGAAGGACTGCGGCACCAGCTTCTACCGCCAGAGCCTCCCCGGCGGCGTCCTCGGCGGCAACCAGGTCCTCGCCCCGCACAACAACCTGGTCGACGCCCTGGGCACCCGCTTCGTCCCCGAGGACTCCTTTACCGAGGACGTCCGCGTCCCGCACCGCTACAACCGGCTCCTGCTCTACTCCGCCAACCTGATCCACAGCGCGACCGGTTACTGGGGCACGACCCTGGAGGACAAGCGGATGACGGCCGTCTTCTTCTGGATGGCCTAAAGCTCCTCCCCGGCCCGCCCTTGCCCGGCCCGTCCCTCCCCGGCCCGTCCCTCCCCGGCCCGCCCCTCCCCGTTCAGCCCCTCGTCGCCCGGTTCCTGCACGTCCGCCGGGCCGGTCGGTGACAGGTCGCTGTCGTACAGCACCAGTTCGCGCAGCTCGCACTCGATCTCGTACCCGGCCGCCACCAGTTCCGCGATCAGCGTGTCGCAGGCCGCCGCCGCCCGCGAGGCGCTGCCGCGCACCCGCTGGGTCACGTACCGCTCCTGTTCCGCGCCCGCGCCGCCGGACCCCGGCCGGCCGCCGCAGGCCGTCCACGACAGACGGGCCCCGTGCGGGAGGACCAGCGCCTCCAGCGCCCCGTGGTCGTACCCGGGCGGCAGCCGCAGCCGCAGGTGGTGCTCGTGGTAGCCCCCGCCCGGGCCCGCCGGCTCCGTGCTCCAGGGCACCGTCTCCACCTTGACCCGGACCGGGTCGAAGCCCGCCGCCCGCAGCTGCGGCACCAGCCTCTCGTGACCCGTGCGGTCCGGCAGCGTCAGCATCGACCGGGAGCGCGCCCGGCCCCGGACCGGCGTGATGTGCGTGACCTTCAACTCCCGTGCCCCGGCCCATGATTCGAGCCGGGCCAGCTCCGCCGCGTCCGGACACAGGACCGTCACGTGGGTTTCGTAGGTTCCGTACGAAGACATGATGTCGATCATCTCGGACATGCGTCCGATCCGCATCGGGGTTCCCGGCAGGGGGTAACCATCCGGTCACGCACCGGACTCAGAAAGTGCTCGCACGCCCCTCGTGGCAGCGATGTGTCGTACCCCACACTGAGGTGCGGTGCTTGAGTCCTCGCCAGCCCTGGAGGTCGCCCCCGTGCAGACCCAGACCCTGACCGTGAACGCGAGCCGGCCCGCCGACGACACCGCCGATGCGACCGGCACGGCCCGGACCGCCGCCGCTCCCGAGGCCCGAAGGGCGGACGAGGCCGTGGACGAGGCCGTGGACGAAGCGGCGGATCCGGCGGCCGAGGCGGCCGAGGACGGAGCGGTCGACGACGGAGCGGCCGACGAGGGGCCCGAGGCCCTGGAACCGATCGAGCACGCGCCCCCGCCGCGGGCCCGCGGCGCGGAGGGCGGCGGGGCCGGACCCTCCGCGGACCTCTTCCGGCAGTACCTGCGCGAGATCGGCAGGATCCCGCTGCTCACCGCCGTGGAGGAGGTCGACCTCGCTCGGCGGGTGGAAGCCGGCCTCTTCGCCGAGGAGAAGCTCGGCGGCGCCGCCGACCTCGACTCCCAGCTCGCCGTGGACCTCGACAGGCTCGTCGTGATGGGCCGGATGGCCAAGCGCCGGCTGATCGAATCGAACCTGCGCCTGGTCGTCTCCGTCGCCAAGCGCTACGTCGGACGCGGCCTCACCATGCTCGACCTGGTCCAGGAGGGCAACCTCGGACTGATCCGGGCCGTCGAGAAGTTCGACTACGCCCGCGGCTACAAGTTCTCCACCTACGCCACTTGGTGGATCCGGCAGGCGATGTCACGGGCCCTCGCCGACCAGGCCCGCACCATCCGCGTGCCCGTCCACGTCGTGGAGCTGATCAACCGCGTCGTGCGCGTCCAGCGCCGCATGCTCCAGGAGCGCGGCTACGAGCCCACCGCCGAAGAGGTCGCCGTTCACCTGGAGCTGACCCCCGAGCGGGTGCTGGAGGTGCTCCGCCTCGCGCAGGAGCCGGTCTCCCTGCACGCGCCGGTCGGCGAGGAGGACGACGTGGCCCTCGGCGACCTCATCGAGGACGGCGACGCCGCCTCCCCCGTGGAGTCCGCCGCGTTCTTCCTGCTGCGCGAGCACCTGGAAGCGGTGCTGTCGACCCTCGGTGAGCGCGAGCGCAAGGTGGTCCAGCTCCGCTACGGGCTCGCCGACGGGCGGCCGCGCACCCTGGAGGAGATCGGCCGGATCTTCGGCGTGACCCGCGAGCGGATCCGCCAGATCGAGTCCAAGACCCTCAACAAACTGCGCGACCACGCCTTCGCCGACCAGCTGCGCGGCTACCTGGACTGACGGGCCCGCCCGGACGCGCGGAAGGGGGCGCCCCGCGGGACGCCCCCTTCGTGCCGCTCCTGCCGCGGGCCCGGCCGAACCCGGCCGAACCCGGCCGGTCCCGGACGGCTTCGGCTAGTCGACCTCGGCGACCGCCTGCGCGAACTGCGCCGCGTACAGGCGCGCGTACGCGCCGTCCGAGGCGAGCAGCTCCTCGTGCGTGCCCTGCTCCACGATCGAGCCGTTCTCCATCACCAGGATCACGTCCGCGTCGCGGATCGTGGACAGCCGGTGCGCGATCACGAAGGACGTACGGCCGTGCGCCAGGCGCGCCATCGCCTTCTGGATCAGCACCTCGGTACGGGTGTCCACCGAGCTCGTCGCCTCGTCGAGCACCAGGATCACCGGGTCCGACAGGAACGCCCGCGCGATCGTGATGAGCTGCTTCTCGCCCGCGCTGACGCCCGCGCCCTCGTCGTCCAGCACCGTGTCGTAGCCGTCCGGCAGGGTGCGGACGAAGCGGTCGGCGTGCGCAGCACGGGCGGCCTCCTCGATCTCCGCGCGGGTGACCTCGCGCGAGGCGCCGTAGGCGATGTTCTCCGCGATCGTGCCGCCGAACAGCCAGGTGTCCTGGAGCACCATGCCGATCCCGGACCGCAGCTCCTCGCGGGTCATCTTCGCGATGTCCACCCCGTCGAGGGCGATCTCCCCACCCGTGACCTCGTAGAACCGCATCAGCAGATTGACCAGCGTGGTCTTGCCGGCGCCCGTCGGTCCGACGATCGCGACCGTCTGGCCCGGCTCCACGCTCAGCGAGAGGTTCTCGATGAGCGGCTTGTCGGGCTCGTAGCGGAAGGCCACCTTGTCGAGGGTGACCTGGCCGCGCAGCTGCTCCGGACGCTCCGGAACCTCCGTGTCGGGCTCCTGCTCCTCCGCGTCCAGCAGCTCGTACACCCGCTCCGCCGAGGCGACGCCCGACTGCACCAGGTTCGCCATCGAGGCCACCTGCGTCAGCGGCATCGAGAACTGGCGCGAGTACTGGATGAAGGCCTGCACGTCACCGATCGACAGGGTGCCCGAAGCCACCCGCAGACCGCCGACGACCGCGATCAGCACGTAGTTGATGTTCGAGATGAAGAACATCACCGGCTGCATGATGCCGCTGACCAGCTGCGCCTTGAAGGAGGCCCGGTAGAGCTCCTCGTTCTGCTCGGCGAAGACCGCCGCCGACTCCTTCTGCCGCCCGAAGACCTTCACCAGGGTGTGGCCGGAGTACATCTCCTCGATGTGGGCGTTCAGCGCGCCGGTGCTCTTCCACTGCGCCACGAAATGCGGCTGTGACTTCTTGCCGATCTTCGCCGCGATGAAGATCGAGACCGGCACGGTCAGCACCGCGACCAGCGCCAGCAGCGGCGAGATCCAGAGCATCATCGCCAGCACGCCGACGATCGTCAGCAGCGAGTTCAGCAGCTGACCCATCGTCTGCTGCAGGGTCTGCCCGACGTTGTCGATGTCGTTCGTCGCCCGGCTGAGCACCTCGCCGCGCTGCTGCTTGTCGAAGTACGACAGCGGCAGCCGCGACAGCTTCGCCTGGAGCTCCTCGCGCATCCGGTACACGGTGCCGTTCATGACGTGGTTCGACAGACGCGTCGCGACCAGCATGAGCAGCCCCGCCAGCGTGAACACCACCAGCGCCCAGATCGCCACGATCCCGACGGCACCGAAGTCGATGCCCTCGCCCGGGGTGAAGTCGGTGCCGGACAGCATGTCCGCCATCCCGCCCTGACCCTTGGCGCGCAGACCCTCCAGGGCCTGCTCCTTGGATATGCCGGCCGGCATCTGCCGGCCGACGATCCCGGCGAACACCAGGTCGGTGGCCTCGCCGAGGATCTTCGGTCCGACCACCGCGCAGGCCACGCTCGCGAACACGGCCGCGACCATGCCCCAGAGCTTGGCCCGGTCCTGCGCCAGCTGCCGCAGCAGCCGCTTGCCCGACCCCTTGAAGTCCATGGACCTCTGGGCCGGGCCCGCCATCATCCGTCCTCCGGGCCCACTCATGCTGCCTCCGCCTCCGTCAGCTGGGAGAGCACGATCTCCCGGTAGGTCTCATTGCCGGCCATCAGCTCGTGGTGGCGGCCCTCGCCGACCACCTGGCCCTCGTCGAGGACGATGATCCGGTCGGCGTCGCGGATCGTGGAGACCCGCTGCGCCACGATCACCACCGTCGCCTCCTCGGTCTCGCGGGCGAGCGCCGAGCGCAGCGCAGCGTCCGTCGCGTAGTCCAGGGCGGAGAAGGAGTCGTCGAAGAGGTAGATCTCGGGCTGCTGCACCAGGGTGCGGGCGATCGCCAGGCGCTGGCGCTGGCCGCCGGAGACGTTCGTTCCGCCCTGGGAGATGGGCGCGTCGAGCCCGCCCTGCAGCGCGGAGACGAACTCCTTGGCCTGGGCCACCTCCAGGGCGTGCCACAGCTCTTCGTCGCTGGCGTCCGGGCGCCCGTAGCGGAGGTTGGAGGCGACCGTTCCGGAGAAGAGGTACGGCTTCTGCGGGACCATGCCGACCGTCCTGGCCAGCAGCTCCGGGTCGAGTCGGCGCACGTCCTCCCCGTCGACCAGCACGTCGCCGCCGGTCGCGTCGAAGAGCCGGGGGACCAGGCCGAGCAGCGTGGACTTGCCGCTGCCGGTGGAGCCGATCACCGCGGTGGTCTCGCCGGGGCGGGCCACCAGGTCCACCCCGCGCAGCACCGGCGCCTCGGCGCCCGGGTAGTGGAAGTCGGCGCCGCGCAGCTCCAGCTGCCCGCGCCGCAGGAGCTTGCGGACCGGCTCGGCCGGCGGGACCACGCTGGACTCGGTGTCCAGGACCTCCTGGATGCGCTCGGCGCAGACCTCGGCGCGCGGCACCATCATGAACATGAAGGTGGCCATCATCACGGACATGACGATCTGCATCAGATAGGCCAGGAAGGCCGTCAGCTGGCCGATCTCCATGCCGTTGCTGTCCACGCGCATCGCGCCGAACCAGATGACGGCCACGCTGGAGATGTTCACGACGACGAGGACGGTCGGGAACATCAGCGCCAGCAGCTTGCCCGAGGCGAGCGAGACGCCGGTCAGATCGGAGTTCGCGGTGCGGAACCGCTCCTCCTCGTAGCCGTCGCGGACGAACGCGCGGATCACGCGGTTGCCGGTGATCTGCTCGCGCAGCACCCGGTTCACGGTGTCGAGGCGGTCCTGCATCTGGCGGAACAGCGGCCGCGTCCTGAAGACGATCGCACCGACCGCGAGACCGAGCACGGGCACCACCGCGAGGAGCACGCCCGACAGCTTCACGTCGAGGGAGAGCGCCATGGCGATGCCGCCGACGCACATGATCGGCGCCGCGACCATCAGCGTGAAGGTCATCAGCGCCAGCATCTGGACCTGCTGGACGTCGTTCGTCGTCCGGGTGATCAGCGAGGGTGCGCCGAACTGGCCCAGTTCACGGGCGGAGAAGCTCTGCACCCGGTCGAAGACGGCGGCGCGGACGTCCCGCCCGAGGGCGGCCGCGGTGCGGGCGCCGTAGTAGACGGCGCCGATGTTGCACACGAGCTGGACGAGGGAGACGCCGAGCATCAGCGCGCCGGAGCGCAGGATGTAACCGGTGTCGCCGTTGACGACACCGTTGTCGATGATGTCCGCGTTGAGGGTGGGCAGGTAGAGGCTCGCGCTGGTCTGCAGCAGCTGCAGCAGCACCAGTATGGTGATCGGTTTCCGGTACGGGCCGAGGTAGGTCCGCAAAAGTCGTATGAGCACGCGCAGGCTCCGGTCGGCATGATCGAGGGGGTTTGGTCCATCTTGTGTCAACCGAAGGGGTGATCCCCACCCGTTTTCGCAAAGCCCGGTCAAAAGGAGTAGGCCACCGCGCACCCCGCGACCTACGCCGCGCCGGGTCCGGGGGAGGGCCCCGGCGCGGGGCCGGCGGCGCGGACCGGACGGCGCGGCCTAGCCCTGGAAGGCGCCCGGGTGGAGCTGTTCGCGCGTCGTCGCGTACTGCTGGCGCACCGCCTGCCAGGCCGGGAACTCCTCGCCCGGCTCGAAGACCTGCGCCGCCGCGGCCGGCCAGACCGGCGGGGTGTGCGGGGCCAGCGTGCCCTGCCGCACCCCGAGCGCCCAGGCCGCCTGACGTGCGGCGCCGAGCGCCGCGTAGTCCGCGGGCGCGGGGACGACGACCTGCGTGCCGAACAGCCCCGGGGCCGCGGCCTGTACGGCGGGCAGCTCGGCCGCCGCGCCCAGCAGGAACACCCGCCGGATCGGCACCCCCCGGTGGCGCAGCACGTCGAGGGCGTCCACCAGCCCGCAGAGCATGCCCTCGAAGGCCGCCCGCGCGAGGTGTTCGGGCTTCATCGAGTCGCGGCGCAGCCCCGACAGGGTGCCCGCGCTGTGCGGGAGGTTGGGGGTGCGCTCCCCCTCCAGGTACGGCAGGAGCACGAGTCCGTGTGCACCGGGGGTCGACTTGAGCGCGAGCGCGCTGAGGCCCTCCAGGTCGGTGCCCAGCATTTCGGCGGTGCCGCGCAGGGCCCGTACCGCGTTCGAGGTGTTCACCACCGGCAGGTGCATGCCACCCGCGTCGGCCAGGGAGGTGATCAGGCCGCTCGGCTCCATCAGCGCCTCGTGGTGGACCGCCATCACCGAGCCCGAAGCGCCCAGCGAGACCACCGCGTCGCCGGGCCCCAGGCCCAGGCCGAGCGCGGCGGCCGTGGTCTCCCCGGTCCCGGCCGATATCAGCAGCCCCTCGGGGGTCGTCCCGGCGGCGTCGGCGGGCCCGAGCACCTCGGGCAGCAGCGCCTGGTGCCCGAGCGCGAGCTCGACCAGGTCGGGACGGTAGGAACCGGTGGCCGCCGACCAGTAGCCGGTCCCGGACGCCCCGGCCCGGTCGGTGGTGCGGCGGGCGGGGCGGCCGAGCAGCTGCCAGACGAGCCAGTCGTGCGGGGACATCACCACCGCCACCCGCCGTGCGGCCTCCGGCTCGGTACGGGCCAGCCAGGCGAGCTTCGTGATCGGCTGGGCGGAGTGCGGGACGGAGCCGACGGCCGAGACCCAGGCCTGCCGGCCGCCCAGCGCCTCGACGAGGTCGGCGGCGGCGACCTGGCCGCGCTTGTCGTTGCCGACCAGGGCGGGCCGGACGAGCGCGCCCTGCCCGTCCAGCGGCAGGACGCCGTGCTGCTGCGCGGAGACTCCTATGGCCTGGACGCCCTCCAGCAGCCCGCCGCCGGCGGCTTCGCCGAGGGAGAGCAGCCAGGCCTGCGGATCGGTTTCGTGGGGGACCGTCTCACCGGCGGGCTGCGGATGGGGCGCGTAGCCCTGGCGCAGCACGGCGCCCGTGTCGGTGTCACAGACCACGATGCGAGTGAAGGTGGAAGAGCTGTCCAGCCCGGCGACTATCCCCATGCGGAGAATTCTGCCGCACGCCGGGCCGGACTCGACGCGTCCGCAGCGGCCCTCAGGTGTTGCTGGTGCCCCACTCGTCCTCGGAACCGGTGCCGCCCCGGCCACGCAGGACGCGGACCCGCACGGAGAGGGACTCCGGCACGGCGCCGCCCACCTTGTCGCCCACGACGGTGAACGCCTTGCCCGCGAAGGCGCGCCCGCTCTGGCCGGCCGTCTCGGCGGCGTTGCGGACCGCCGGGTTCTGCACGAAGCCCCGGACCGACTTCTTCAGCTGCTCGTACCGCTCCCGTCCGGCCCGGGTCCCGAGCACGTACCCGAGGGCCAGTCCGACCACGAACGTGACCTTGTACCGCATGCCTGTCACCCTTCGTCGTGTGGTGCCCGGCCGGCCGTCGATACCGATTGGCGGAGCACCCCCCTGCTTGCGCTAATCTATGACTCGCAACGGGCACTCGCCCCCCGGCAAGGCCGGAGGTGGGCTGTTCGGTGCACCGCAGCAATCCCCTGTAGCTCAATTGGCAGAGCAGCCGGCTGTTAACCGGCAGGTTACTGGTTCGAGTCCAGTCGGGGGAGCGCGGTCCCCTGTAGCTCAATTGGCAGAGCAGCCGGCTGTTAACCGGCAGGTTACTGGTTCGAGTCCAGTCGGGGGAGCAGGAAAGAAGAGGACCCCGGGTGGGTCCTCTTTCTTTTTGCCCTGAACGAGGAACCGGGCAGCACTCGGCGCGGTCTCTCTGCACAGGCGAAGCCGATCATGCGAGGCATCCGAAGCAGGAGATCGTATGAGCGGCTATGCTGCGGCAGACGGCGCGCACACATGTACGCGCCACGCCGTAAAGGGGCGGTAGCTCAGCCGGTTAGAGCAGCGGACTCATAATCCGTCGGCCGTGGGTTCGAGTCCCACCCGCCCCACCGAGTGTCCCCAGGCAGAATCGTTCTGACCTGGGGATACGTGTTTTCCGGGGTCGTTTTGCGTGTGGCGGACGCCTCACGGAGGTGTGGCGAACGCGGGTCTTTGCACATCGAAGAGGGGCCTTGAGTGGCTGTGACCTGGGCTTTTGCAGTCCAGGGTTGGCGGGAGGGTCAATGACGGTCCCACGGCCGCTGCGGGGCCTGTGGCTCGCACCTTGCGGCCGCCCGCTCGGCGGTCGGGCCGCGTCTGATTCGTGCGCGATGGGCCGTCTCGGGGGATGTTGGTGATGTAGATTGGTTATGTACATCATGGACTCGGTGAGAGGTGGCCGGTATGTCTGTTACCCAGATCGATCTCGATGATGAGGCGCTGGCCGAGGCGATGCGGCTGATGGGTGTCTCGACGAAGAAGGAGACCGTCAACGGGGCGCTGCGGGACTACGTGGCGCGCATCAAGCGGCTGGAGGCTGCCGAGAAGCTGGCCGCGCGGGGCGAGCGGGGCGAGTTCGAGACTGCGGCTGCGGCGCATGCCGCTGCGAAGCACGCCCGGCGGGCTGCCTTCCAGTGATCACGTACCTCCTCGACACGTCCGCCCTGTGGCACCTCTTCCGTACGCCGGGGGCGTTGCGGTCCTGGGAAGGGCACATCGCCGCCGGCGTGTTCCATATCTGCGAGCCCACGAGGGTGGAGTTCCTCTACTCGGCCACAAGCCCTGCCCACCGCGATGAGTTGGCCGAAGAGCTGGATGATCTCTGCCAGTTCTCGCCGGTCCCCAAGAACGCGTGGCGCTGGGTCGACACCGCGCAGTACAAGCTCACCCAGCGAGGGCAACACCGCTCCGCCGGAGCCATCGATCTCCTGGTGTGTGCGACAGCGGTCCATCACGGCCATACGGTGCTCCATGTGGACAACGACTTCGCCACGGTGGCGGCGGTCCTCAAGGAAGTGCAGCAGCGAGACCTACGCGCCTGACTCCTTAATGAGTTCGAACAACGCGCGATCAGCTCAGGTAGCCGACGTGGCCAAGTAGGGCGTGGATATCCACATAACGGGGCGAATTCCACGCCGGGCTCACCCTGATGCGGCATCCGCACGTAGGGTCGGCCAGCCGTTGTGGGTGGCCTGTCCGTCGGCTTCAGTACGCCGCCAGGTAGCCCCGCAGGCGATCCCCGGGGGCCTCGCCGCCGCCGGGCCAGGGCAACCCGGCTCCGTTCCCGTGGCGGGCCGCCTTGGACGCCATCGTCGACGTCCTCGGCCCGACCTCGATCGCGTAGGTTCCTTCCCGGCCCGCGCCGGAATGGAGTGCTCGTGCTAGGTCTTGGTCCCCGAGAACCGCGGGGCGCAGTACGGCTGGGGCCGCCTTCGTCGGGCGCTGTGGAAAGAGGAGTGCCGCACGCACGCCCTGATGTCACACTCTGTTATGTGACAGCTACTGCAGAGGGATGGGGAGTCCTGGGCGAGGCGATCACGGTCGGCCTCTCCGATCGCGATCGGAGAGGCAGAACCTAGCTGCGCCGTCCGTTGTCGAGGTGCGGACCGGAGGTCTTACCGATGACGGTCCCGTGGAACGTGCTGTCTCGGAAGTCGATGTGGTCGCCGCCGTAGGTGGCTGTGGTTGTGTGGCTGTGAGGGCGGCGCTCCTCAGAGCGGGGGGAGTCGTCGCGTGGCTGCTGTTTGTGGAGGATGGCCATCGCCACCGAGGCCGCCTGTTTGGCGGCCCACTCCTGTGATCCCGAAGCATCCGCCTCGTGTTTGTCGGTATTGGCGCGGTCGCTGATGCCCCGGATCACAAGGGCGTCCTGGCCGTTGAGATGGGCGGCGTGGGCGGCGCCGGAGCCTTCCATTTCGATGGCGCAGGCGTCGTTATAGGTCTGTCGGATGTACTCGGCGAACGCGGACTTGTCGTCGGCCAGGACGACGTCACCGCACGCGATCGGTTTGCAGTGGCCGCGTACGTCGTCCTTCATGTCCCGCAGCACCGCACGGGCCGTCTGCAGCAGCCGATGCGCGCCGTTCCACGCGTCGGGCCGGGGGTGGAATCCTTGCGGGGTGTGCTTGCCGCCGTGGACGGCGTATACCTTCGTCCCGACCACGACGTCACCAATTGCGATGTCGTTCTTGAGGCCGCCCGCGACCCCTACGAACAGCAGCACTTGCGGGCGGAGCCAGTTGACGATCTGCGTGGTGAGCGCGGCGCAGTTGACGGCTCCCACGCCCAGCTCTGCGATCGCCACGTTCCAGGGCGTGTTCCCGAGCCGGCCTTGTTCCACCCGGGTCCCGTCGTCGTGGACGAGTTCTTCGGCATCCGCCAGGTGGTCCCGTACGGCGTCGTACTCCACCGCAAGCGCGGTGAGGATCACTGCGATGGGTTGGGTCTTGGGCACGGACCTATGATATCGCCACATCATCGCCATACGCGGGGCGTTGGGCAGGGAGGATGGGGCTGTGGCGGAGCCGGAAGAGGGCGTCAGTGTCGGGAAGTTGTTGCTTGCCGAGTACCAGAGCGTCAAGGACGAGCAGAAGGCACGTATCGGGTTCCGCGACAACCTTCTCTACGTGACGCTCGCGGTCACCGCCGCGATCATCGCGGCTGCGGCGCAGGCCAAACAGCCATCGATGCTGCTCGCCGTGCCGCCGGTGTGCATCGTTCTGGGGTGGACGTACCTGGTGAACGACGAGAAGATCTCCGCGATCGGACGGTACGTCCGAGACGAACTGGGTCCCCGTCTGACACAGCTGGCAGGCTCCCAAGGTGATTTTGCGGCCTTCGGATGGGAGCAAGCCCATCGCGGCGACGCGCGCCGCCGCTCCCGCAAGACTTTCCAGTGCCTGGTGGACTTGACGGCGTTCTGCGCGCTGCCGCTGGCAGGGCTGCTGGTGTTCTGGGCCGGCGGACCGGGCGGCGGGTTGCTTGTCGCCCTGTCGGTGTTGGAGGCGCTGGCGGTGGCCGGCCTCGGTATGCAGATCGTGTTGTACGCCAGGCCGACGCACGGTGCGGCCTGAACCTCTACCGTTGGCTGACGGCTCCGAGCGGCCCGCCTGTGTGGAGCGGGGGAGGGAAGAAGCAGATGAACGACGCGCTGCCGGTGCCGTTTCTGGAGGCGTTCTTGACGGCCTTGGCCGAAGGCGCCGGCGGGGAGGCTGGGCGTCGGCGGGTGGAGGAACTGGCGCGGACGCTGAAACATGACCCCTGCGCCTCCGCGCAAGTGCTTACCGAAGCAGCTGCCCAGCCCGCCCAGCAGGAGGCGGTGCGGTCCTGGATCGTCCAGGTGGCGGCGGACCTGCTCGCCCCCGATCCGCACATCGCGCAAGCCGTCGCGGAAGCCATGGAGCGGCATATGCAGGACAGCGCGGAGACCTCGTATCGAGGGGACCACATCGACTTCCGGGGCGCATTCATCCAAGGCGATGCGGTCGGCCTGCGGTTCGAGTTCCCGCAGAAGGGGCCGGCGGAGCCGGATCCCTGGATGAAACCAGACGACTACCTTCGCCAGGTGAACAAGGGCCGGGTCTACACGCACCGCTGGCGGCTCGTCGGACGGGAACAGCCGATGGTATGCCTCGTCTCCTTTGCCAGGAAGGAGCAAGGAGGCGTCGCGCTCCTCGTCGGCAGGGGCGGAGCCGGGAAGACGAAGATCGTGACGGCCCTATGTGAAGCGCTGCGCGAGGCAGAGCCCGCTGTCGAAGTACGAGTGCTCGGCCCCGACTCCGCCATAGGCCCCGGCGCGTTCAAGGAGCTGCCGAGCACAGGCAGCCTGCTGGTGATCATCGACGACGCACACGACGACACCCTCCCCCTGGAAAAGATCATCTCTGGGGTCCGGAGCGCCAACGGCTCAGCCAACGTACTGCTCTCACTCCGACCCTACGGCAAGGCCCATGCCCGCCACGCGCTGACCCGGGCTGGCACGCACGCGACCGAGGCCACTGTGGTCGACATCGAAGACCTGGAGTTCGACGACGCCCTCTCCCTGGCTGGCGAGATTCTGGACGAAGCGGTACAGCTCCACGCACCGAGGCTCGCCACAGCGGCACGGGATTGCCCGCTGTTGATCGTTACCGGCGCGGCGCTGATCAACCGCGGAAAGCTAGATCCCCGGAGATTCGAAGGCGACGAGAAGCTACACCTGGAACTTACGGACCGGCTCGCCGAGGCGCTGACCGCCGATCCGGCATCCGGCCAGGTGCCCCGGGAACTGCTGCCCGCCCTCGCCGCGTTCCAGCCTGTACGGCTTGCGGAACCAGACGTCCGTGCATCACTGGAGGCCCTGACCGGGTTGCCGTTTGACGTCTCCGCCCGGCACTTGGAGACCCTGGAGGACGCCGGGGTGGTGCTGCGCCACGGCACCACCGTGCGTCTGGTGCCGGACCTGCTGGGTGACGCCCTGCTCGCCAAGGAGGCGCGTCACAGCAGCACAGGGCTGCCCACGGGCTACCTCGCCAGAGCCATGGAAGCCGGCCAAGGCAGCGCGCTGGTCAACCTGGTGGTGAACACCGGCCGTGTGGACTGGCAACAGCAGCAACAGGGCACCGGCACCGGCGGGCTGATCGAGCCCCTGTGGGAGCAGATCACGGCGGCGTTCTGCGCCGCGGACGCACGGGAGCGGGCAAGCCTGCTGGAGGTCGTGGCGAAGATCGCCTTCTTCCAACCAAGACGTGCCCTCGACCTAGCCACGTGGGCAGTGGACAACCCCTGCGACCCCGTCACGGCAGAAGTCGGGCTCGGATTTACCCGCACGTGGACTGACACAGAAGTGCGCTATGCCCTGGCCCCTGCCCTCCAAGCCGCCGCCCATCATCTGGAGTTCCTGCCGCAGGCGGCCACCCTTCTCTGGAACCTTGGCCGCGACGACCCGCGCCCCATGCCCCAGCATCCCTCGCACCCCATGCGGATTCTGGAGGAACTGGCCGGCTACACCCGCTGGGGCCCCACCGAGTACCAGCAGATCCTCGTCAGCCAGGTCGAGCGCTGGCT
The DNA here is from genome assembly GCF_041862025.1 of Streptomyces sp. AB3(2024). NCBI lineage: Bacteria > Bacillati > Actinomycetota > Actinomycetes > Kitasatosporales > Streptomycetaceae > Streptomyces > Streptomyces sp. AB3(2024). The sequence goes on along the minus strand of NZ_JBGWAB010000003.1, from coordinate 55,543 downwards.
GGCCCGCGCACCCGCCACTCCGTCCGTCCACCAGCCGCTGAGTGTGCTCGCCCCTGTGCTGGCCGCAGAAGGCCACGACGAGCTGTGGACGCCCACCACCTGGACCTTGACCTTCCGCCACTACGTGCTGGCCCCTACCAGGGGGGTCCTGGACATGCGCGGAGTGGCGCTGGACCTGGCGTTCGAGGAGCTGGGACACCCGCAGCTCGAACGTGCCTCGGCGGCCCGCTCCCTGATCGGCAACGCCCTCAGCCTGCCACTTGGCGGTTTCGGGCTGACGGTGACGGACGACGTACGACAGCCGTGGATCCCGCACCTCGCGAGCACCGTCGACCGGCTGCACCGGTACATCGTCCAGCATGCCCTGCCACCGGCGATCCTGGTGGCCGTGCGCACCGAGTTGCGCTGGCTCGCGCAGTACGGCCCCGACGGCCTTCGCCGCCCCGCCGAGGATCTGTTGAGTGCGATCCCCACCTCACCGGACAACGAGCTCGCCCGAGCGCTGCACGGCGGACCGGCCGACCCGGCCGTCTACTCCGACGTCTCGGATCGGCGTGCGGCGCAAGACGCTCTGTTCAGCGACGTGATGGCCGCTCTCGCTGACTGGGCAGACGATGAGATTGCCGCGCGCGTCGATGCCTTGCTCAGCGAGAACGGCAGGGTATTCGGCACGGACAGCGGACGGGCCCGGTCATTCATCTGGACGCTGGTCACCCACCGCTCGGCCGTCGGCGAAGCCATCTGCGAGCAGGCCATGGTCACGCCCGAGAGTTCGCTGGCGTCCCTGGTGTCGGTCGCTCTCGCTGCGATGGGGCACGCCGCCGGTGACCGCGCGGTCCACTGGGGCCGGACGCTCATGGGCTCGGAGAACACCGAACTCGCCCGGGAAGTGGCGCACGCCTTTGGTGACCAGCGCGGTCGCGGCGATCTGCTGGACGGCGAGGGGGACCTGCTGCGGGAACTCGCCGCCCACGGGGACAGCATCGTGCGCAGGGCCGCTCTCGGCGCCGTGCACGTCATCGCCGCGCAGCGCAAGGACCTGGCCGTCGAACTGCTCACCGCATCGCCCGCCGTGGAGACAGCGGACCTCGACGCGTTCGTCATGGCCATAGCAGGTCCCCCGTACAGCGAACTGTCCTGGTCGGATCTCTCCAAGGACCAGCAGAGGGCATTCCTCGCCGCCCTGGCCGCGGCACCGTCCATCGACGGCTACGAGATCGGCCGGTTCCTCGCAGAACTCGCCCGCACTGCGCCCTTCGCCGTCATCGAACTGCTCGAAGCCAGGGTGGAGTCCGCACCACGCCAAGTGACAGGCATGCACTCCCCCCTGCCCTTCCGCTGGCACGTGACACCGCCGTTCCGCGATCACGACGACTTCCCGCACCTGCTGCGACAGATTCGCGACTGGATCGCCGCCGACCCGGAATCCACCCGCAGGCGCTACCTGGGAGCCCACATCTTCGGGCTTGTAGCCGGGCCCTACGACGCTCGGGTGACTGACGTGATTGACGAGTATCTCGACAACAGCGACCCCGCGAAGATCAGGGTCGCCGCAGCGATGCTGTCCAAGGCCCCCCGGACGCTCGTCTGGGACGTCGGGTTCGTACGCCGCTGCCTGCGTGCCGCGGACCGCCACGGAGACGCCAGCCTGAAGAGAATGGGGGGCGCTCTGTACAACGCCAGCAACAGCGGAATGCGCGCTGGGACACCCGGCCAGCCCTACCCTGAGGATGTCGAGGAACACTCGAAGGCCAGTGAGCTGGCCGACGGATGCGCCAAGGGAAGCGTCGAGGAACAGTTCTACCGCGACCTCGCGGACTCCGCCCAGCACCGTATACAGCAGGAGACGGACGAGCTCCCTCCGGACGGCCGCGCTTGGTGAGGGCCGGATGCGCGGCCGCCGTTAGCTGTGTGTACTCGTGCCCGAGGGCCCGAGCCCACAGGCGCGGCACTACGCAGCGTAACTGCGAGCAGTGGGCGAACAAGGGCCAGGACGCGGGGGCCCGTAGCAACCTGTGCAGTGATTCGGCGGTGCTGGCGGACAGAGTCTTCCTGAGCTCCGCCGGTACGGGTAGGAGCGGGGGGACACAGAGGAAGCGGTGTGGCGAACGCCTAACAGTCCCCGATTGAGCAGGATCGAGGAGGACTCAGCCGGATGGAAACAGGAGGGTATGTCCGTTCCTTCGGCATCTTCGCAGGTGAGACGCGTCACTGAAATGGGTTCGAGTCCCACCCGCCCCACCTCTGCACACACGGCATGCAGAAACGATAAGGCGACCCCTTGGGGCCGCCTTTCGTGTGTGTGGGGGGGCGGCTCGGGGCCGCGGGGGGTCAGTCCCAGCCGATGACGGCCTTGTTCGTGGGCGCCGAGTCCCAGTCGATCACCTGGGGCGTGGCGGTGGCCGTCGCGGAGTTCGCGACCCTGCGGCCGAACACCGAGACCGACGGCGCCGAGCGGCTCGTCGGGCTCGACGCCATCCAGTCTCCCCGCGCACCGTGCGCCGCCAGATGTCGGGGCTGATGGAACGCCTCGACGCGACGAGCCGCTTCGAGGCCGGTCTCCGGGCCGCCCAGCGGGGCCGGCTCTGAGAGAGGTCCCGTCCGGGGCCGCGCCGGATCGCTGCCGAACCGGTTCCAGCTGCCCGTGGTGAGGTCGTGGCCCCGGCCCGGTCCCGTACGCGAGGCGGCCGCGGGTGCCCGTCCTGCACACCCGCGGCCGCGTCACCCCGGGCCCGGGGTCTAGAAGTTCTCCGTCTCCTCCACCAGGTGACGCAGTACGTCCGTCAGGTCGTGCCGGCGCGCGAACGCCGCGCGCTGGCGGGCCGCGCCCGAGCCGTCGCGCAGCAGACCGCCGAGGGTCTTCGCCGCGTGGTCGAGGTCACCGGCCGCGGCCAGTTCCGGGGCCACCAGGTCGAGCAGGGCCTCCGCGAGATCGGCCGCCGGGAGCTCGGCACCCGTGTACGGGTCCAGGCCGAAGCCCTCCAGCCCGTCGTGCGCCGCCCGCCAGCGCGCGAGACGCAGTACGTCGTCCCGTACGGGCGGATCGGGCCGCTGCTCCGCGAGCTCGCGCAGGGCCGTCGCCACCAGGGCGCGGCCCAGCTCGGCCTGGAGGACGGCCGTGTCGATGTCCGGGGACATGTCGGGCGCCCGGATTTCGAGCGTGGGCCAGTTCCCGGACGGGCGGAGGTCCCAATAGACCATCTTCGTGTCCAGGGCCGCCCCCGAGCCGAGCAGGGTCTGCACCGAGCGCCGGAAGTGGGCCGTGGACGTGAAGTGCGGGGGCGGGCCCGCGGAGGGCCAGCCCGACCAGGCCATCGCCCGCCAGCTGGAGTGGCCGGTGTCGCGGCCGCCCCAGAAGGGGGAGTTGGCGGCCAGCGCGATCAGCGTGGGCAGCCATGGTCTGACCCGGTTGGACACGGCCACCGCCGTGTCCACGTCGAGGGTGCCGATGTGGATGTGGCGGCCGCAGCTGACCAGGGTGTCGGTCAGGGCGCCGAACCGGCGGTGTTGCTCGCGCTGGCGCGGCTCGTCGTCGGTCAGGTGCAGCGGCCCCTCCACGGCCATGACGGGCGAAGGGGCGGCCAGCAGCCGGCAGCCGTGCGCGCGGGCCGCCGCGGCGAGGGTGCGCCGCAGGCCGACGAGGTCCGCGCGCAGGGTGGCCGCCGATTCGGCGACCGGGGTGGCGAGCTCCACCTGGTACCGGGTCCCCTCGGCGTGCACCTGCTGGGGGAGTCCGGCGGCGGTGGTGAGGACGAGCGGGGCCGCGGGGACCACCCGCAGGGTGTGGGCGTCGACGAGCAGGAACTCCTCCTCGACCCCCACGGTGAGGGGGGTGGTGACACCGCTCGCGACGCGCAGGCTTCTGCCGGCGGAGCCCGGGGCGCCGGGGGCGCCGGTACGGCCGGTGTGGCCGGTGTCACTGGTGCTTGTGGTGCTGTTGCCAGGTTCGATCACTACGCCTCCCTGGACATACGAACTTTCATCATGAGCCGAACGGGAGGCCGGACGGCTACGTCGATTCGGTCAAATGTCGGGTGATAGTGGCGGGTTAGCGGCAAGCCCGATCCCGCTCTGGGGCCGCGGATCCGGGTGGGGAGGACGTTGCGGGTGTGTGAAGGACCACCCGCGCTCCAGGGCCACCCGACAGGGCGGTGGTTATCATCCGCTGTGACCGGTACCGCCTCCCCGCCCCGCGCCCGGCGGCGCATATTCGCCGACCTGACCCCGCTGCGCAGCTCCGCCCACTACCGGCGGCTGTGGGTGGGCAGCACCATCTCCTGGATGGGTCAGGCGATGACCGCCCTGGCCATCTCGCTCCAGGTCTACGAGATCACCGGGTCCAGCTTCTCGGTCGGACTGGTCGGCCTCTTCTCGCTCGTCCCGCTCGTCGCCTTCGGTCTGTACGGCGGGGCCATCGCCGACACCGTGGACCGGCGCAAGCTCGGCCTCTACAGCGCCTCGGGGCTCACCGTCCTGTCGATCGGGCTGGCCGCCGCCGCGCTGCTCGACTACCACCGGGTCTGGCTGCTGTACACCGTCGTCGCGCTCCAGGCGGTCTGCGGAGCGCTGAACGGGCCCGCGCGGTCCGCCATGATCCCGAAGCTGCTGCCCCCGGAGCAACTGCCCGCCGCCAACGCGCTGAACTCCGTCACCATGACCACCGGGACCATGGCGGGCCCGGTGCTGGGCGGACTGATCGTCGGCTGGTGGGGGTACCAGGCGGCGTACCTGATCGACGCGGTGACCTTCGTCGCCGCCCTCTACGCCATGTGGCGGCTGCCGTCGATGCTGCCGGAGGGGCGCCGGGGGCGGGCCTCGGTCCTGGACGGGCTGCGCTTCCTCGGGACCCGGCCGAACATCCGGATGACCTTCTTCTCCGACCTGGCCGCCATGGTGCTGGCCCAGCCGAAGGCGCTGTTCCCGGCCATCGCCGTGCTCTGGTACGGCGGTGACGCCAAGACGGTCGGCCTGCTGGTCGCCGCGCCCGCCGTGGGTGCGCTGCTGGGCGGGCTGTTCTCCGGCTGGCAGGGGCGGATCCGGCGGCACGGGCTGGCGATCCTGCTCTCCGTCGCCGGGTGGGGGCTGGCCATCGCCGTCTTCGGGCTGACCCGGAACCTGTGGCTCGGGCTGCTGTTCCTGGCGCTGGCCGGATGCGCCGACACCATCTCGATGGTGTTCCGCTCCACGATGATGCAGACCGCGACCCCGGACGGGATGCGGGGCCGGCTCCAGGGCGTGTTCATCGTGGTCGTCGCGGGCGGGCCCCGGCTCGGGGACTTCCTCGCCGGAACCGTCGCCGATCTGACCTCTCCGGCCGTCGCCATCACCGGCGGGGGCCTGGGCTGCGTGCTGGTGCTGGGCCTGCTCGCCGCGCGCTGGCGCGCCTTCGCCCGCTACGACGCCCGCTCCCCGCAGGCCTGAGCCCGCGGCCGCGGCCGGTTCGGGGTCGGGCCGGCTCCGGGAGTGTGAAGGGGAGTTGGCGGGTTCGTTGCCGCGTCGTTGCCAGGCCTTCCGATTCCTTTCGATCAGACATATGACAGTTCGGTACTCCCTCGCCCGTGCTGACGCGGGTGATCCGGCCGAACCAGGAGGAAGGCCTCCATGCGCCTTCGCGCGCTCGTCACCGCCGCGGTGGCCACCGCCGCCCTCACCGCGGCGCTCACGCCCCACGCCCTCGCGGCCCCCCGCGCCGACGACGGGCCTGCTCGCCCCGCATGACGGTCCGAGGGTTCTCCGACTCCCTCGACAAAACCCTCCTCGACGGCAAGCCCGTCGGGGGCATCTCCGGTCTCTCCCTCGACCGGGACGGCAAGGTCGCCGCCGTGTCCGACCGGTCGGCCCTCTACACGCTGGACGTGGCCCGCGGGGGACACCCCCACCGCCCGCGCCACGCGCCGGCTGCCCCTCACCGACGGCGCGGGAGCGGTCACCGACTCCGAGGGCGTGGTCGTCGACCGCGACGGCACCTACCTGGTCACCGACGAGACCGCCCCCGCGATCCGCCGCTACGACCGCACCGGCCGGGTGCTCTCCGTCCTCCCGGTCCCGCCCGCCTTCCGGGTCGCGCCGCAGGGACGCGCCACGGTCAACCAGACCTTCGAGTCCCTCACCCTGCTCCCCGGCGGACACACCCTGGTCGCGGCCTCGGAGGGGCCGCTCGCCGGGGACGGCAAGGACGCCCGGGGGCGCGCCCTCCAGCGGATCCAGACCTGGGAGCGGCGCGGGAACGGGGAGTTCGTCCTGGGCCGCCAGTACGCGTATCCCGTCGACGCGGGCCACGGCCTCGTCGAGCTCGCGCCGACCGGGGACGGACGGCTGATCGTGCTGGAGCGGGGCTTCACGCAGCAGTTCGCCATCACCGCGCGGCTCTACGTGGCCGATCCGCTGGGTGCCGACGACACCTCGCGGACGCAGACGTTGACCGAGGGCCACGGCCTGCGGCTCGCCCGCAAGTCGCCGATCGGCGACTTCAACGACTGCCCGACGCTCGGCGCCCCGTCGAAGCTGCCGCAGAACCATCCGCTGGTGGACAACATCGAGGGCATGGCCGCCACCGGAATCGACGGATCGGGGCGGGTGCGGCTGCTGCTGGCCAGCGACGACAACGAGTTCCCGCAGCAGATCACCCGGCTGTACAGGGTGGACGTGAAGCTGCCGCGCCGCGTCTAGACGTCGGCCGCCGGGGCCACCACGCCCCGCGCCACCCCCAGGGCGACCAGGTCCTGGGGGCGGATGCGGAGCTGGTCCGCCGTCGCGGGGGCCTCCGCGGACGGGCGCTTGAGGATGGCCGCCGCCAGCTCCGGGGCGATGACGGAGAAGTAGCTGTCAGGGGTGACCCAGGTGTTCCCCGGGGCGGCCAGGGCCAGCGCCCCGCCCGAGCCGCCCTCGCCGATGAGCAGGGTGGTCACCGGGACCGTTGCCGCCGCGAGCGCCGCGAAGGTGTCGGCGATGGCCGGGCCGGCGCCCGCGTGCTCGGCGGCGGCGTCGTTGGCCGCTCCCGGGGTGTCCACCAGGGTGAGCACCGGGATCCCCAGCCGGTCCGCGAGGCGGATCACGCGGGCCGCCGTACGGTAGCCCGCCGGGCGGGTGGCGGTGCCGCACTGGGCCGCGTACGCCACCGCCCGGCCCCCGCGCAGCCCGATGCCGCACAGCATGCCGGGGTCGGCGCCGCCGGAGCGGTCCCCGCGCAGGGGCAGGCGCAGCTCGAAGTACGCCTCCAGGTACGCCTGCGCGTGTGGGCGGTCCGGGTGCCGGGCCTGCCGGACGGCGTCCCAGCCGGTCTCCGGGGGCGCTACGCCGGCCAGCGCGGCCGGGGGCTCGACGGGCGCGGTGGCGCGGGGCGCGGCCAGTACGCGCAGCCAGTCCGCGAGGACGGCCGGGAGCTCCCCGGGCGGCACGACGGCGTCGACGTGCCCGGCGGCGTACTGCCCCTCGGCGGTGTAGGCCGCCGGATCGGCGTCCGCCGGCCGCACCCGGGACCCGGCGAAGCCGACCTGGGCCCCGGGCAGCGCGAGCACCACGTCGGCCCCCGCACCGAGGGTGGCCCAGCCGCCGCCGGTGGTGGGGTCGCGCAGCACCGCGATCTGCGGGAGGCCGGCGGCGCGGGTCAGCACGCACTGCCGGGCCACGCGCTGGAGCTGCGTCAGCGCGAGCATGCCCTCCTGCATGCGGGAGCCGCCGGTCGCGATCAGGGACACCAGGGGCAGACGGTGGGCGCGGGCGTGGGCGTAGGCGGCTTCGAGGCGGTCCCCGGTGCCTTCGCCGAGCGACCCGCCGAGGAAGCCGAACTCGAAGGCGATCAGGGCGGCTTCGCGGCCCCCGACGCGGGCGGTGCCGGTGACGACGGACTCCTGCTCGCCGGTACGGGCCGTGGCGCGGGCGCGCGAGGCGTCGTAGCCGGTCCAGCCGAGGGGGCCGTCGTCGGCGGACTCCCTCGGGGGCGCCGGGAGTTCGGTGAAGCTGCCGGGGTCGGCGAGGGCGGCGATGGCGGCGCGGGCGGAGAGGCGGGTCGTCGTCACGGATTCACCCTATGGGGTCATGTCAGGTCAGGCAGGGGGAAGGCGATCTTCAGGGCGTAGGCCGCGACGAGGCCGTATCCGAGGCGGAAGGTCCAGGCGCGGGCGGCGGGGGAGACCCTGCGGCCGGCGAAGGCGCCGAGGGCGACGAGGGTCTGCTGCCACAGGAGGGAGGCGGCGGCGACGCCGACGAGGAAGGCGCCGGCGGTGGCGGGGGTGGTGAGGGCGGAGGCCTGGGCGGTGGTGAGGGCGGCGAAGTAGAGGGCGGTGGTGGGGTTCACGGCGGTGAGGCCGACGTACCGGCCGAACGCCCTGACGGCGCCGGCCCCGGCGCCGCCTCCCGGGTCCCGGGCCTCGTGCGGTGGGGGCGGGGCCGAAGGGGCGGCGGGGGCTGGACGGGCGGAACGGTGGAGGGCGTGGACGGCGATGGACAGGAGGACCGCGGCCGCGACGAGGCGGATCCAGGCCTCGACGGGCGAGACCCGGGAGGCCACCCACGGTCCCACCGCGGTGGCCAGGGCCGCGTAGCCCAGGTCGACCGCCGCGATGCCCGCCGCCGCGGCCACCGCCGTGCGGCGGTGGCGCATCGCCTCCTGGAGCAGCAGCACGCTCATCGCGCCCATCGGCATCGCCACGCCCAGGCCCGCGACCGCGCCCGACAGGGCGGGGGAGAAGAGTTCGCTCATGGAGGGGAGGGTGGGGTGCGGGGGCACCCGGTGGGCGGCCCATATCGGCTCCGGCTGCGAGAATCGCGGTATGGACCGCCTCGACAGGGAAATCCTCGGCATCCTGCAGCAGGATGCGCGGATCTCGTACCGCGACCTCGGCGTCCGCGTCGGGCTCAGTGCCAACGCCACCGCCGACCGGGTGCGCCGGATGCGGCGGGACGGGGTGATCCGCGGGTTCACCGTCATCGTGGATCCGGCCGCCGACACCCGGGGCGGGCTCGTGGTCTTCATCGACCTCGTCCTGCGGCAGGACACGACCAACGAGGAGTTCGAGCAGCGGGTCGCCACCCTCGCGGGGATCACCGAGGTGGTGCACGTGACGGGGGAGTACGACTACCTCGTGCGGGCGCGGGCCGCGGACCCCGCCGCGCTCGACGCGCTGCTGCGCCGGCTCAAGCGGGAGGCCGGGGTGGCGCAGTCCAGTACCCGGATCGCGTTGAGGGCCGCCACGAGGCATCCGGCCGGGTGATGACCCGGCCGGGTGATGTCGCCGGGATGTCCGCGACCCGGAGGTCAGGACCGTCGCCCCGCCCGGTTCGGGCGGTAGCGTGCCGGTGGACGCCGGACGTCCGGGGCGGGGAGTCCCGCGCCCGCGTCCGGGGAGCGGGGGGACGGCAAGCGGGGAGCCGGGGCGTACCCGCCTGCCCGGCGGCGCACTGTCATCCTCGGTGAGGGGCGATGATCGTATCGGTGGTGTCGATGCCGGAGGGCGTCGTCACGCGCACGGACCTGTCCGCAGCCCGGGAGCGGCTCGCGGTTTCCGACTTCGTGATCGTGGACATCGACCTGGGCGAGGAGCCCGAGCCCGAGGAGGAGCCCGGGCCCGAGGAGGAGCCCGGGCCCGAGGAGGAGCCCGGGCCCGAGGAGGGGCCCGCGCCCGAGGAGGAGCCGCTCTTCCGCGGGCTCGGACTGGACGACGAGGCCTGGGAGTGGCTCGGCAGACCGCAGGAACCCGTGCGGGTCGAGTACCGCGAGGGCACCGTCGGGTGTGTCGTGCCGGTGGTCGACGGCAGCCGGATCGTCCACGTCCACCTGCTCGCCAGCGAGAACCATCTCGTCACGGTGCACCACGGGCCCGTCGAGGTGATCGAGACCTTCGTCGAACGGTTGCCGCACGACAGGCCCGCAGACTCGGCGGCCACGGTGTTCCTCTTCCTGCACGGCGTACTGGAGGGGTTCCGCCGGGCCGCCTCCCAGGCCCTGCTGGAGGTCGAGGACGTCGAGGAGGCGATGTTCGAGCAGTGGGAGCCGCAGGACGTCCACCGCCTGGCCCAGGTGCGTCGGCGCGCGGCCCAGCTGTACCGTGCGTTCCGTCCCTACGCCGCGGTCGCGCAGGAGTTCCTCGCGCGTCGCGGGTTGGCGCACCGCGAGATCCCGGAGGAGCGGCGGGTGTTGCACCGCCTGCACGAGAGCACCGTGCGGCTGGTGGTGCTGGAGATCGAGTCCCTGCGGGACGAGACCCGGCGGGCCGCCGACAGTTACGCCTCCCTCGTCGCCGACCGGCAGAACCTCGTGATCAACCGACTCGCCATCGTCTCAGTGATCTTCCTGCCGCTCTCGTTCCTGACCGGCTTCTTCGGCATGAACTTCGGCTTCATGAGCAGCCTCATGGCGAGCGAGAAGGCCTTCCTCGCGCTCGGCATCGGCATGCAGGTGTGCGCCCTGGTGGTGGCCCTCTACTTCGTGCTGTACCGCACGCACTGGCGCCAGCTCCGGGGAGGCGAGCCGGACGACGGCGGCGACCGCCGTAGGCGTCGCCGGCTGCTGCGGGCCGGGCGCCGCCCCGACGGCGGAGGGTCCTAGAGCGCCGACTCCCACCGCCGCGTCGTCCCCCGTGCCCCCGCCTCCGTACGGCCGTCGTCCGTGACCGTCAGGCGGACCCGGGTCCGGGTCGCGTCCACCCGGACCTGGATGGAGGTGACCCCCGAGCGCCGGTGGGCCGCGGCCAGGGCGCCGCGCAGGGCGGAGAGCAGGTCGTCCGCCACCGGATCCGGGACCAGCGCGTCCACCGCCCCCGTGAAGTGCACCGACGGCTGGAAGCCCAGGGGCACCGCCGCCCCGCCGGTCTCGCGCAGGACCCGGCCCCGGAAGGTCGCGGGGGCGTCGCTCGGGGGCTGCTGGAGGGCGAAGATGGCCGTGCGGACCTCCTGGATGGTGGAGTCCAGTTCGTCCACGGCCCGGCTCAGTTCCTCCCCGACCGTGTCCCCCGACGGGGCGTTGGAGGAGCGCCGCCGGGTGCTCTCCAGCATCATCTCCGTGGCGAACAGCCGCTGAACCACCAGGTCGTGGAGGTCGCGTGCGATCCGGTCCCGGTCCTCGTACACCGCGAGCTGTTCGCGGTCGTGCTGGGCGTCGGCCAGGACCAGGGCCAGCGCCGCCTGCGAGGCGAACTGCGAGGCCAGCAGCCGGTCCACCGCGTCGTACGCCGGCCCGCCCCGGGCCCGCGGCAGGGCGAGGGTGCCGATCAGCTGGCCGCCGCTCTGGAGCGGCAGCATCATGCTGGGGCCGAAGCGTTCCCGTACGTGGGTGGTCATCCGGGGATCGGTCGCGGAGTCCTCGATGAAGACCGGCTCCCCGCCCAGGAGCTGCTCCAGCACCGCCGATCCGGGGGCGATGGCCGTGCCGACCAGGTCGCCGGGGTCCCCGTGCGTGGAGGCGGCGACGATCTCCATGCCGCCCTCCGGGGTCGGCTGGAGCACCACCCCGGCCGCGGCGTCCGCGAGCAGCCGGGCGCGTTCGGCCACGCACATCAGGGCGTCGGCCGCCGGACGCCCCGCCAGCAGGGTGGTGGTCACGGCCGCGGCGCCCTCGATCCAGCGCTCCCGGCGGCGGGCGGTCTCGTAGAGGCGGGCGTTGCCGATCGCTATGCCCGCCTGTGAGGCCAGGACCCGGACCAGCGCGAGGTCCTCCTCGGTGAAGGAGCCGCCGCCGGCCTTCTCGGTGACGCAGAGGTTGCCGAACACCTCGGTGTGCACCCGGATGGGCACGCCGAGGAAGCTGCGCATGGGCGGGTGGCCGGCCGGGAAGCCGGCCGAGCGGGGGTCCTTCGTCAGGTCGTCCAGCATCAGCGGCCGCGGGTCGTCGACGAGCGCGCCGAGCACGCCGGCGCGCCCGTCGGGCAGGCGGGCGACGGCGTCCCGTTCGGCCTCGCTCATCCCGGTGGTGAACAGCCGGGTCAGCCGGAGGCGCTCGGGGTCGACGACCCCGAGCGCGCCGTACCGTGCCGCGCACAGTTCGGCGGCGGACTCCACGATGTGCTGGAGGGTGGTCCGCAGCTCCAGCTCGGAACCGACGTTGAGGACCGCCTCCAGGAGCACGGGCAGGCTGGACGGCTCGTCCGGTGCCGGTGCCGGTGTTGGCGTTGCCGCCGGTGTCGCGGCCGGCCGGGGTTCCGGATTCTGTGGGTCCGGCGTCATTCGGACAGCGGGTTGAGGACCATGGGAGCGATCTTTCCTTCGAGCATCGCGCCGAGACCCATCACGGCGCACACGTCGGGCCGTTCCGCGATGGCCACGGGCATTCCGGTCGCGTCCCGCAGCATCTGGTCCAGGCCCGGCAGCAGGGCGCTGCCTCCCACCATCATGATCCCCCGGTCCGTCAGGTCCGCGACCAGGTCGGGCGGGCACTCCCGGAGGATCTTGCCGATGCCGTCCAGGACGGCGGTCAGGGGGGTGTGGATGGCGTCCCGGACGGCGGCGGTGTCCACGTGGACGGAGCGGGCGAGTCCGGTGGCCACGTCGCGGCCGTGGATGAGGGTGGAGGCCGGGCCCTCGGCGGTGATGCCGTTGCCGTGCAGGGCCAGTTGCAGGGGGCGCACCGCCTGGCTCGGCAGCATCAGCGCGTGCGCGTGCCGCAGGTGCTGGACCACGGCGTGGTCGATGGCCTCGCCGCCGACGGGGATCCGCTCGGCGGTGACGATCGAGCCGAGGGAGAGGACCGCCACCTGGGTGGCCGCCGCCCCGCACACCATGATCATCGTCGCGGTCGGCTGCTCCACGGGCAGGCCGCAGCCGACGGCCGCCGCGATCAGGGTGTCGACCAGTTCGACGCGGCGGGCGCCGAGTCCGACGAGGGTCTCGACGGTCGCCCGCTGGGCGAGCGGATCGGCGTCGTGCGGGGTGCAGGCGGCGGCCCGCAGCCGGGGCTTGCGGCGCAGGGCGCGCCGCAGCTTCTCGCCGAGGAGGTGACGCAGCATCCGCTGGGCCATCTCGATGTCGACGACGGTGCCGCCTGAGACGGGCCGTACGACCCGGATGTAGTCGGGCGTGCGGCCCGTCATCCGCTCGGCGAAGGAGCCGACGGCGATGAGCGCGCCGGTCCGCGTGTTCACCGCGGCGACGCTGGGCTCGTCGACGACCAGTCCGGCTCCCTTGACGTAGACGCGGGTCCTGGCTGCCCCCAGGTCGACGGCGACGTGGCAGCGGCGCAACTGCTCAAGACTGACGGTCACGGCAGATCCTCCCGAGTGCGCTGACGCAAGAAGACCGGCGGTTGCCGGTCGCAATTCATATCTTCTCGGGTAAATGGGTCAACCCGCCCGTTGAAATGCTCCGGGTGGGGTGGGGCGCATGCGTCCCGGGGTGCTGCACGAGGGTGGATTTCTGTACCGACAGGCACCACCATGCGCGCACCGCCCGCGCTACCGACGCGTAACAAGGTAAAGGGGACCCGATGCTGACGACCCGCCAGGCGATCTCGGCCCTTCCGGCCCTGTGTCTCGCCCTCCTCGCCCCCGTTCCGGCCCACGCGCAGGACGCCCCGGCCGTCCGGGCCGCGCCGCGCGTTCCGGTGGTCTTCGTCCACGGCTACAACGCCGACCCCGGCGTCTGGGGCGCCCTGCGCGAGGACCTGCGCGCCGACGGGTACGCGGACTCGGAGCTCTTCTCCTGGGGTTACGACACCCACCGGTCGGTCAACGAGGTGCTCTCCGGACGGCTCGCCGCCTACGTCGACCAGGTCCGCCGGCAGACCGGCGCCGCCCGGGTGGACCTCGTCGGCCACTCCTTCGGGTCGCTCGTCAGCCGCTGGTACGTCAAGTTCGGGGGCGGAACCGCGGCCGTGGACCACTGGGTCTCCCTCGCCGGCCCCAACCACGGCACCTCCACCGCCTGGGCGTGCGCCCTGTGGGACCAGGCGTGCCGGGACATGACCCCCGGGTCGTACGTGGTGAAGAACCTGGCCTTGGGGGACGAGACCCCGGGCGCGGTGAAGTACGCGACGTTCTGGTCGGCGTGCGACGAGGTGGTCAACCCGGACGACAGCGTCCCGCTCACCGGGGCGCTCAACACGCCGGTCGGCTGCCTGAAGCACAACGACCTGCTCGGCGACGGGGCCACCTCGGCCGGCGTCCGGGCCTTCCTCGCTTCCTAGGTCCTGCGGTCCGTGGTCCTGTGGCCCTGCGGCAGGCCGGGTCCGGTCAGGCCGCCGGCCCTTCGGGCCGTGCCGCGTCCCCGGGCTGTACCCGCTGGAGCAGGCCGTACGTGAACTCCGCGACCAGCGCCCGCCCGGACGCGGTGAACGCCAGGCGCCAGCGGGTCGGCGCGGTGCCCTCCATCGGCCGGGCCGGGGGGAAGGCCCGCGCCACCTCGTCCACCGTCGCCGACCAGGGCCGCAGGTCCTCGGCCGCCGTGAGGAGGGGCCCCGGTGCGCCCGGGGCCCGGACCAGCCACTCGTTCCACACCGCCCCGTCCGGCGCGGCCAGCACCTCGAAGCGCAGCCGCGGCCAGAGCGGCACCGGCCACAGCAGCGCCTCGCACTCCAGGTCCCCGATCCGGCGCCGCTCGGCGGACTCCGGCGGTCCCAGCACCGACCGGTAGCGGGCCAGGGCCCCGCGGGAGCGCGGCGACCGGACCATCGCCTGCCAGCGCCGGTTGGCCTCCCGCTGTTCGGCGAGCGTGGCGCCGAGGCGCAGCCGGGCCTCCTCGGCCAGGTCCGGCTGGAAGTCCGCCATTCGCCGCAGCAGCACCAGCTGGAAGGCGGCGGGACCGAAGGAACCCGGGGTCGCGGTCATGGAGGCAACGATTCCACACAGGATCCTTACGTTCCCGGAATGCAGTTGTTGCCGAGAGCGGCATAGCCTGCGGGCGCCATGAACTACTGCCCCGCCTGTCACAGACACCTCAATGGCGCGCTCGCCTGCGCCGGGTGCGGAACTCCGGCCGAGTACCTGACGGTCGCCCCGTCGCCCGGCCCCGCGGTGCCGCCGGCCCCGCAGCCCGCCCTGGCGGAGGTGTTCGCCGACTCCCTCGTGGTGCTCTCGACGCCGCACGAGGGGCGCGCGGGCACCCGCCGCAAGGCCGTCACCCAGCGCAGACGCCGCCGGACCGTGCTGACGGTCGGCCTCGGGCTGCTGCTGGCGACCGGGGGCTCCATGGCGGTGGCCCGGATCGTGACGGGCGACGAGGGCGTCGACCGGGCCGCCGAGGTGGTGCTGACGGACGTCGGCCCGAAGGATCCGGATCCGCTGCCCAGCCTGGGGGGCGGGCCCGCCGCGCCGTCGGCCCTGCCTTCGGCGAAGGCCGCCGCGGGGGCGGCGAAGCCGGCCGGGGCCGGGGGTGGGCCGAGCGGGTCCGCGCAGCCGTCGGCGGGAGCGAGCGCCTCCGCCTCCGGGACGGCGGGGCCGTCGCAGGGTGCTCCCGGCGACGGGGTGTCCGTACGGCCGTCGACGTCGGGCCGGCCCGGACCCGGTCCCACCGGCACGGCGAAGCCCGGGAAGACCCGGAAGCCGTCCGCGCCGCCCCCCGCGCCGACGCCCACGCCGAAGCCGACCAAGAGCTGCGTGTTCTGGTTCTTCGGCTGCTCCTGACGCGGGCCGCGGGCCCGGCGCCGCTTTGACGGCAGGGCCTCCTACGCCAGCATCCGCCTGAGCAGGTCCCGCAGGGCCGTGCGCTCCTCGGCGGAGAGCCCGGCGAGCGGTTCGCGCGCGAAGTCCAGGGACTCGCGCAGCCGCTCCGCGGTCTGGAGCCCCTCATCGGTGGGAGCGGCCAGCTTCACCCGGCGGTCGGCCGGGTCCGGGCGGCGTTCGACCAGTCCGCGGGTCTCCAGCCGGTCGACGATGCCGGTCACGTTCGAGGGCTCGCAGCGCAGCTTCTGTGCGATGCGGCGCATGGGGAGCGGCTCCAGGGACAGCAGCGTGAGCACCCTGGCCTGGGCGCCGGTGAGCTGGTGGCTGGCGGCCGCGTCCTCGTATTCCGTGTGGTAGCGGGCCACGACGTCGCCGATGAGCTCGACGACCTCGACGGTCACTGGGTCTGCGCGACGACTGGGCATGGATCCAGCGTACCCATTTACTTGACAACATGAAATATCCAGGAGCATGGTTGTTTCACGTTCTGAAGTATTCCTTCGTCCAGCACGGCTTCCCCCCAGGAGTTCCGCATGTCTCAGATCCCCGCCGTCAGCCGCGAGTGGCACCTCGTCCGCCGTCCGCAGGGGTGGCCGGTCGCCGAGGACTTCGCCCTGCGCGAGGCGCCCGTCTCCGCCGAGCCCGCCCCCGGCCGGATCCTGGTCCGCAACCTCCACATGTCCGTGGACCCGTACATGCGCGGCCGGATGAACGACACCAAGTCCTACATCCCGCCCTTCCGGCTCGACGAGCCGATGGAGGGCGGCGCGGTCGGCGAGGTCGTCGCCTCCGCCGCCGAGGGCTTCGCGGTGGGCGACCACGTCCTGCACGGCCTGGGCTGGCGCGAGTACGCCGACCTCGACGCGAAGCACGCCGTCAAGGTCGACGCCTCCCTCGCCCCGCTCTCCGCCTACCTCGGCGTCCTCGGCATGCCGGGCCTGACCGCCTACGCCGGCCTCTTCGAGGTGGACTCCTTCAAGGAGGGCGACGCCGTCTTCGTCTCGGGCGCGGCGGGTGCCGTCGGCAGCCTCGTCGGCCAGTTCGCGAAGATCAAGGGCGCCTCCCGGGTGATCGGCTCCGCCGGCTCGGACGAGAAGGTGACGCTGCTCACGCAGAAGTACGGCTTCGACGCCGCCTTCAACTACAAGAGCGGCCCCGTCGCCGAGCAGCTGCGGGCCGCCGCGCCCGAGGGCATCGACGTCTACTTCGACAACGTCGGCGGGGACCACCTGGAAGCCGCCATCTCCGCCCTGAACGTGCACGGCCGCGCCACCCTGTGCGGGGCCATCGCGGGCTACAACGACACCGAGCCCGCCCCCGGCCCGCGCAACCTCATGATGGTGATCGGCAAGCGCCTGCGCCTCCAGGGCATCCTGGTCGGCGACCACTACGGGCTCCAGGAGCAGTTCGTCAAGGACGTGGCCGGATGGCTGGCCTCCGGCGAGCTGCGCTACGACGAGACGGTCGTCGAGGGCGTCGAGAACGCGGCCGACGCCTTCCTCGGAATGCTGCGCGGAGAGAACACCGGAAAGATGATCGTTTCTTTCACCGGTTAGGCTCACTCCACACCGTCGCGATCGTGGGCGCGCATCGCGGCGATTCATCTGGAGGATCCACTTCATGTCCATCACGCAGTCCGACGTCGCGTACACCGCTGTCGCCACCGCCGAGAACGGCCGTGACGGCCGCGTCGCCACCAACGACGGGCAGCTCGACGTCGTCGTGAACCCGCCGAAGGAGCTCGGCGGCAGCGGCGCCGGCACCAACCCGGAGCAGCTGTTCGCCGCCGGCTACAGCGCCTGCTTCCAGGGCGCCCTCAGCGTCGCGGCCCGCAACGAGAACGTCGACGTCGCCGGCTCCACCGTGACCGCCGAGGTCGGCATCGGCAAGAACGACGAGGGCTTCGGCATCATCGTCAAGATCACGGCCTCGATCCCGACCGTCGACGCCGCCACCGCCAAGGACCTGGTCGAGAAGGCCCACCAGATCTGCCCGTACTCCAAGGCGACCCGCGGCAACATCTCGGTCGAGCTGAACGTCGCCTGACCGCACGCCGCGTCCGCGTCCTGACGGACCGGGAGGGGTGGCCCCCCCCCGGGGGGGGTGCGGCCTCCGCCGTTTAAACTGCCCCCATGCGTGATCTTGCGGGGGGATTCCGGTACTTGCTGGCCGGACAGAGATGGGTGTTCCGGAACGGCCGATGGCTGGGCTTCGGCCTGTTGCCGGGCCTGGTCTCGCTGCTGCTCTACGCCGCGGCCCTGACCGGGCTCTTCTACGGCGCCGACGACTTCACCACCTGGGCCACGCCCTTCGCCTCGGACTGGTCCTCGCCCTGGCTCGGGCTCTTCCGCGGCTTCCTGACCGCGCTGGTCGTCTCCCTCGGGCTGTTCCTCACGGTGATCACCTTCACCGCCGTGACCCTGCTCGTCGGCCAGCCCTTCTACGAGTCCCTCTCGGAGCAGGTCGACCGCACCGAGGGCGGCGAGGTCCCCGAGTCGGGGCGCTCGTTCTGGGAAGACCTGTGGATCTCCGCCCGGGACAGCCTGCGGCTGCTGGCGCGGGTGCTGCTCTACGGGATCCTGCTGTTCGCCCTCGGCCTCGTCCCGGTCGTCGGCCAGACCGTCGTCCCGGTGATCGGCTTCCTCGTCTCCGGGTTCTTCCTCACCCAGGAGCTCACCTCCGTCGCCCTCCAGCGGCGCCGCGTCGACCTCGACGAGCAGCTGGCCCTGCTGCGCGGACGGCGTGCGCTGGCGCTCGGCTTCGGGGTGCCGCTGGTGCTGGTGTTCCTGATCCCGCTGGTCGCGGTCTTCCTGATGCCGGGTGCCGTGGCGGGCGCGACCCTGATGGCGCGCGAGCTGACCGGCGAGGACGCGGACCGGGACGGTGAGCGGGACGGCGAGCCGCCCCACTCCGCGCAGGCTCCCGCCCCCGCCTGGAACCCGGCTCCGGGACAGGCACAGGGCTACCCGCAGGCGCAGGCATACCCGCAGCCTCAGGGTTACCCGCAGGCGCAGGCATACCCGCAGCCTCAGGGTTACCCGCAGGCGCAGGCATACCCGCAGCCTCAGGGTTACCCGCAGGCGCAGGCATACCCGCAGCCCCAGGCGTACCCCCAGGCCCCGCCCCCCGGTTTCGGGCCGCCTCCGCACTCGTACCCGTAGGACCGCCCCGGCCGGGGCTACGCGGCGCCGCGCCGCAGCAGGGTGATCGCCCCGACGGTGTCCTCCGCGCCGTGCCGGGTCGGGTCGGCCTCCAGCCGCTCCCGCATCAGGTCCAGGTACGGGGAGATCAGCTCGGTGCTGACCCCCTGGTCCGCGGCGGTGCGCAGGAGGGTGCCGCTCGCCGCGACCTGCATGGCCAGGTTGGACACCACCCCGGTGGTGAAGTCCCGCGAGGTCAGCCGCTCGGCGGCGTTCCCGACGAAGAAGCCCATCGAGCCCAGCCACTCGGACAGCAGCGGGGACAGGTCCCCCGGCGCGATGTCCTCGCCCTCGATCAGGGCGTAGGCGTGCGAGATCCCCGCGAAGAGTCCCGTCATCGCGCTGAGCAGCGCCACGTCGTGCAGGGCCGCGTGGCCGGGATCCTCACCGACGAAACGGGCGGCGGCCGGGGCCTCCAGGACCTCCCGGTGGGCTTCGAAGAGGGCGCGGGAGCCGCTGTAGAAGACGTAGGCGCCGGATCCGGGGGTGTCGATCATCGTCGGGGTGCCCATGATCCCGGCGTCCACGAAGCGGGCGCCGCGCTCCTCGGCCCAGCGGGCCCTGGCCCGGCCCTCGGCGGGGGTGCCGGTGGTGAGGTTGACCAGGTCCTTGCCGGTCAGGTCGACCCCGCCCAGCACCGCCGCGATGCTCGCGTCGTCCAGCAGGCAGAGCACGACGAGACCGTTCGCCGCGACGGCCGCGGCGGGGTCCGCGGCGACCCGGGCGCCGTGCGGGGCCAGGGCCCCGGCCTTGGCGGCAGTGCGGTTCCAGACGGTCACGGGGTGCCCGGCGGTGAGCCAGGCGCGGGCCAGGGCGGTGCCCATGTCGCCGAGTCCGAGGAGGGTGAGCGGACGCTTCGTCACATGTGTGTCGGTCATGCCGTTTAGCCTGGTGGCGGGCGCCGTAGCGCTCAAGTACGCACTTCGGGGTGGGTGGTTACCCCGAGGTGAGCGAGCAGGCGGGAGGGGTGTGGGGTGGCGGTGGCGCGAAGGCCCGGGGCGGACCACTGCGGGATCGCGGCGGCGATGTCCGTGATCGACGGGAAGTGGAAGGTCTCCGTCCTGTGGGAGTTGGAGCGTTCCCCGCGCCGCCGCTTCGGGGAGCTGCGCCGGCTGGTCCCGGGTGTGTCGGAGAAGGTGCTCACCGCGCAGCTGCGCGAACTGGAGGAGGACGGCATCGTCCACCGCGAGGTCTACGACGAGGTCCCGCCGCGCGTGGAGTACTCCCTGACCCCCCTCGGCCAGGAGCTGGGCACCGCCCTGGAGTCGCTGGGGGAGTGGGGCACCAAGCACCTCCTCCCGAACTCCGCCCGATCCGGGATCAGCCGGGCGTGACCTCGACCGTCACCACGCCCCGGGCGTCGGCGCCGGCCTCGGCGAGCAGTTCCCCGCCGGGGGCCCACACCGCCGAGCGGCCGCAGCCCGTCCAGGGGCCCGCCCGGCCGACGTGGTTGGCGAGGACCGTGTACAGGCCGGTCTCCCGCGCGATCCCCGGATAGACGGTGGCCCGCTCGGCGATCCCGTCGCCCGTGCCGTACAGGGAGCTCGCCAGGTGCACCCGGCAGCCGTCGGCGGCCGCGCGGCCGGTCAGTTCGGGGAAGTGGTTGTCGAAGCAGATCCCGAGGGAGAAGCGGATCCCGCCGAGCTCGAAGCGCCCGTCTGCCGTGCCCGCGACGAAGACGGCCTGCTCGTGACGGTAAAGGTGCTGTTTGGCGTACGTTGTCACGTGCGCGCCGTCCGCGTCGTACACCAGGGTCGCGATGGCGGGCCGCGGCCCCCCGGTGCTCAGGGAGACGTTGACGGCGGTCGCGATCCGCGCCGACCGCAGCGCGTCCAGGCGGGGGTCGTCGGGGCCGTCCAGCCACAGGCCCGGGTCCCCGGCCAGCGCCTCCAGCTCGTACCCGGTGAGCGTGAACTCCGGGAAGACCACCAGCCCGGCACCCTCGTCGCGGGCCGCCACGGCCAGCTCGGCGGCCACGGCGGCGTTGGCGGGGACATCGGCGGGGACGCAGCAGAACTGCGCGGCGGCGATCTTCACGTGCTTCAGGATGCCGGCCGGTCGGGCCTGCTCCGGGAGGGGGCCGGGCCGCCGGGGAGGTTGCCGTTCGCGCGTACGAGGGCCAGTTCCGTCAGGTTGAGGGCCGTCACCAGGAGGGACAGCAGCGCCAGTGCCCCCAGCGAGGGCAGCAGGGCCGCCACCGGGAGCACGGCCAGGACGGCCGCGGCGGCCCCCAGCCGGGTCACCGACCAGGAGCGGAACAGGTGCCAGCGGGTGTACCCGAAGGTGGCCAGGAAGAGCGCGCAGCCCCCGTACAGCAGGGTGGCGACGCCGGGCGGGAGCCGTTCGCCGGGACGGGCCACCGCCTCGGCCATGCCGACGGCCACCGCGATGACCGAGGCGATCAGCGAGAGGTGCCCGTACGAGAGGACCTGCCGGGCCACGTCCGCCCGTACGGCGGCGGTCTCCAGGCCGTGGCGGACGGCGCTCGCGGCCAGGTGGAAGTACACCCACCACAGTCCGCAGACCAGGGTGAAGGCCACCGCGACGGCGGTCAGGGAACCCGCGCCCAGCTCGGGGGAGGTGGCCACCGGCGCCCCGACGGCCACGATCGACTCGCCCAGGGCGATCATCACGAACAGCCCGAACCGTTCGGCGAGGTGCCCCGACTCGAAGGCCAGCCGGACCATGGCCCGGCGGGTCAGCCGGGGCGCGGCCAGGTCCACCGCTGCGGCCAGCGCCCACAGCCAGGTCCGGGTCCCGCCGTCGAGGAAGGCCCCGGCCAGCAGCAGCGGCCCGCTGATCAGCACCGACAGGGTCGCCGGGGTCGGTGTCAGCCGTCGGGAGCGGCCGTGCGCCATGGCGGCGAGGACCACGCGGGCGCAGAAGTAGGCGCCGGCGAAGAGCGCCCCGCGGTCCCCGAAGGCGCCGGGCAGGGCCAGGGCCATCATCAGGCCGCACAGGCCGGCGGCGAACAGGCCGAGCCGGTTCAGCGGCCGGTCCGCGTCGTGGGTGTTGGCGTGGACGGTGTTGCCGACCCACACCCAGTAGACGGGCACGAAGACGATCAGGGCCCGGCCGGTGCCGGCCCAGCCGTGGTCGTGGTGGAGCAGCGCGGAGACCTGGGTCACCGCGAACACCAGCACCAGGTCGAAGAACAGCTCCGACCAGGCCACCTTCTTCTCCGGCGGCTCGTCCTCGGCGCCCTCCCGCCGCTGCTCCCGCTCGGGTTCCGGCTGCGCCTGCTCCCGCTGCTCCTGCTCCCGCTCCCGCTTCTCCAACCCCACGGCATGTCCCCCAGTTCCCCCGGCCGGTGTCGGGGGACAGGATGCCCGGCGGGCCGTGCGGCCTAGACGGCGGGGCCGCGCAGGAGGGTGAGGAAGGAGCGGAACGCGCCGGGCATGTCGACCGATTCCGGGGCGAGCAGCCACTGGTACTGGAGGCCGTCCATCACCGCCGTCAGCAGCGGAGCGGCCTGTTCCGGCGTGAGGCCCGAGGGGAGGCGCTCGCCGAACTCGGCGCGCAGCACGGCGGTCATCTCCCCGCGCACCTGCGCGTAGCGCTCGGTGAAGAACTCCCGGGCTGGGTGGCCGTCGGTGACGCTCTCGCCGAGCAGCGCCGAGAAGGTCTGCACGATGCCGGGCCGCATGGCGTTGTACTCCACCAGCGAGGCCAGCAGGTCCAGGCGCCAGGTGTCCGCGGCGGCGCGCGAGCCGCCGCCCGTGTCCCAGCGGTCGCGCTCCTCCAGGACGGCCACGAGCAGGGCCTCCTTGGTGGGGAAGTAGTGCAGCAGCCCCTGCTGGGTGAGGCCCACGCGTTCGGCGACGGAGCCGAGGGAGGCCCCCCGGTAGCCGCGCTCCGCGATCACCTCGACCGCCGCGCGGACGATCTCGCCGCGCCGCTCCTCGCTCTTCGCCCTGGCCATCGCCCGGCACCCCTTCCGTTCGTACCCGCAAGAAGGACCGTACGACATAGAGATATCACGAAAAGATTACAACCCCTACCAGTCTACAGGGAGGAGGTCCACGATGGGGGGCACCACACCGCACTCACGAGGAGGCACGGCCGTGACCGATGCCGATCAGGCCCGCGACCGCATCCGCGAAGACGCCGTGGAAACGGCGCTGGGCAAGCTGGATCTCGACATCAAGACCCGCCTCCTGGCCGGCCAGGACATGTGGTCCCTGCCGGCCGTCCCCGAGATCGGGCTCCGCTCCCTGGTCATGTCCGACGGGCCCGTCGGCGTGCGGGGCGTGCGCTGGACCGCGGACGACCCGTCCGTCGCCCTGCCCTCCCCGACCGCGCTGGCCGCCGCCTGGGACCCCGCCCTCGCCCGCCGGGCCGGCCGGCTCCTCGCCCAGGAGGCCCGCCGCAAGGGCGTCCACGTCCTCCTGGCCCCCACCGTCAACCTGCACCGCTCCCCGCTCGGCGGACGCCACTTCGAGTGCTACTCCGAGGACCCCTGTCTGACCGGCGCCATCGGCAGCGGCTACGTCAATGGCGTCCAGGACGGCGGCGTCGGCACCACCGTCAAGCACTTCGTCGGAAACGACGCAGAGACGGAACGCTTCACCGTCGACTGCGTCATCGCCCCGCGCGTGTTGCACGAGCTGTACCTGGCGCCCTTCGAGGCGATCGTCACCAACGCCCACCCCTGGGGCATCATGACCGCCTACAACCGGGTCAACGGCACCACCATGACCGAGCACCGGTACCTGGTGAACGAGGTCCTGCGCGCCCAGTGGGGCTTCGACGGCTGCAACGTCTCGGACTGGATGGCCGCCCGGTCCACCACCGGGGACATCCTCGGCGGCATGGACGTGGCCATGCCCGGCCCGCAGACCGTCTACGGCCCCGCCCTCGCCGCCGCCGTCCGGGCCGGGGAGGTCCCCGAGTCCGAAGTCGACGCGGCCGTGCGCAACGTGCTGCGCCTCGCCGCCCGCGTCGGCCTCCTGGAGGGCGCCCCCGCCGTGGTCGCCGAGCCGCCGGCCCCCCTCGACGGGCAGGCCCTGGCCCGTGAGCTGGCCGTGCGCGGGTTCGTCCTCGTGCGCAACGAAGCCGGCGCCCTGCCGCTCGACGCGGGCACGGGCCGCACCGTCGCCCTCAGCGGCGCCGCCGCCCGCGACGCCCGCGTCCTCGGCGGCGGGTCCGCCACCGTCTTCCCGGAGCGGGTGCTCTCCCCGCTCGACGGGCTCACGGACGCGCTCCCCGACGGAGCCCTGACCTGCACCGTCGGCGCCGACCCGAGCGAGGAACTCGTCCCCGCCGACCAGGGCTTCACGCTGCGCGCCGTCTGCCGCGACGCCTCCGGGACGATCCTCGGCGAGGGCGGCCTGCCCAGCGGCCAGGTCCAGTGGATCGGCGACGACCTGCCCGGCGGCGCCTCGTACGAGACGATGGCGAGCATCGAGGTCACCGGCACCTTCGTGCCGCGCGAGAGCGGCGAACACGCCTTCGGCACCCGGGGGCTGGGCGCCTTCGGCCTCGCCGTCGGCGGACGGGTCCTGTGGGAGGGGGTCCAGGAGCTCGGCGACGAGGCCGACCCCTTCGAGGCGTTCTTCGGAGCCCCCAGCGAACGCGCCCGCCTGACCCTCGCCGAAGGGGAGCCCGTCGAGGTCTCGCTCACCTACCGGGTCCCCGGCATGAGCGCGATGCCGCTCAAGGCGGTCATGTTCTCCCTGCTCCACCTCGGCCCCCGGCGCGACGCCGACGAGCTGATCGCCGAGGCCGTCTCGGCCGCCCGGGCCGCCGACACCGCCGTCGTGGTCGTCGCCACCACCGAGCGCGTGGAGTCCGAGGGGTTCGACCGCCGGGACCTCGTCCTGCCGGGCCGTCAGGACGACCTCGTGCGGGCCGTGGCCGCCGCCAATCCGAACACCGTGGTCGTCGTCAACGCCGGTTCCCCGGTGGAACTCCCGTGGCGCGAGGACGTCGCCGCCGTCCTGCTGACCTGGTTCCCCGGGCAGGAGGGCGGGGCCGCGGTGGCCGACGTCCTCCTCGGGCACGCCGAGCCGGGCGGGCGCCTGCCCACCACCTGGCCCGCCACCCTCGCCGACGCACCCGTCACCGACGTGCTCCCCGCCGGAGGGCGCCTGGAGTACCGCGAGGGACTCGACATCGGCTACCGGGCGTACGAGAAGCACGGCGTGAGGCCCGCCTACCCCTTCGGGCACGGCCTCGGCTACACCGACTGGGCCTACGACTCCCTGGAGGCCACCGCCGACCGGGTCCGGGTCCGCCTGACCAACACCGGCGGCCGGCCGGGCCGCGAGGTGGTCCAGATCTACCTGGCGCCCGTCACCGACGCCGTGGAACGCCCCGCCTGCTGGCTGGCCGCCTTCGCGGGGGTCGGGGCGGCCCCGGGCGAGAGCGTCGAGGTGGAGATCCCGCTGCCCGCCCGCGCCTTCGAGATCTGGGACGAGGCCGCGCGCGGCTGGCGGCGTATCGGCGGGACGTACGAGGTGCGCGCGAGCCACTCGTACGCCGACACGCGGCTGACCGTCACGCTCGACCTGTGAACGGCCGCCCGGCGCACCCGCCCGGCCGGTGCGCGTCGGGCGCCGACCGGCGCGACACGCCGTAGGGTCGAAATGGCCGGAAAACAACCATGAATCCGGCCGGTGAACCGGACCGGGGGCGGGCCCTGACACCCGCCCCCGGTCCCTCCGCGTCAACGCGGGGGCTGCGCCGCCGTCACCTGGCGGTGGGCCAGTTCCGCGAGCCGGGCCTGTCCGTCCCGGCCCGGGTGGAACCAGTCCCAGCGGCTGAGCTGTTCCGCGGAGAAGGGGTACTGGAACACCGCGCCGCCGTCGTAGCGGCACAGCCGGTCCTTCGCGCAGACCTCGCGCAGCACCTCGTTGTACTCGACCACCCGCGCCCGCACCTTCTCCCGGCGGGCCGTCGCGCTCTCCGCCCCCGACAGCGGTTCGGCGAGCATGGACTGACAGATCCCCAGTTTCCAGATCTGCCGCACCATCGGGCTGTCCTTGCCCTGCTCCCACAGCCGCTGGAGGTCCGGCACGGAGGAGACGTAGACCTGGGAGGCCGGCGAGGCGGCCCGCAGCCCGCTCAGGGCCTGCTCGAAACCGGCCCGGAAGTCCGCCACCGAGGTCATCGACGAAGCCGTGGGCCGGCAGGCGTCGTTCGAGCCCACCATCACCGTGACCAGGTCGGGCTTGTGCTCCGCGGCCGCGGTGAGCTGCCCCGGCAGGTCCGCCATCCGCGCTCCGGTCACCGCGAGGTTCCAGCTGCGCGCGGGCACCCCGTCCGCACCGAGCAGCCGGGTCGCGAGCGACTGCACCGCGGGGTCGCCGCCCGTGGCCCAGGAGACCTCCGGGCAGTCGGCCAGTACCGAACAGGCGTCGAACCCGCGGGTGATGGAGTCCCCGACGGCCGCGATCGACGCGGGCGCGGTGTTCCAGCGCGGCCCCGCCGCCCCCGCGCCGCGCTCGCCCTCCGGCTTCGCGCCCCCGGAGTCGCAGCCGGTGACCGTCGCGGCCAGGACGGCCACCGCCACGCCCGCCGCCGCGACGGTCCGGCGCACGCTGCGGCGCGGAGCGGTGGTGCGCATCGCCTGGTCCCTCCCTCGTCGCCCCACGTCCCTCCGGGGGCGTCCTGCTGAGTGAATGCTCCGCGTTTACGGGCCTCGGAGCGACCGTACGTCACACCATGACCCCCGGCGCACGGTAGCTTTTTCCCGTGGCGTTTCGGCCGCAGGTGCCGCAGCGCAATGTCAAATAATTTCCGTTACATTACATCACGTCACATACTGTCCGTTTTCTGGAGTTTATTCCCGACCTCGTCCCACACTGGAGGTCCCGGTGACGACACGTGGAGTTCTGTACGTGCATTCCGCACCGCGCGCGCTCTGCCCGCACGTGGAATGGGCTGTTGCGGGCGTGCTCGGGGTGCGGGTGAACCTCGACTGGATCAGGCAGCCCGCCTCCCCCGGTACCTGGAGAGCCGAGTTCTCCTGGCAGGCCGAGGCGGGTACCGCCTCGAAACTCGCCTCCGCCCTGCGCGGCTGGCACCTGCTCCGCTTCGAAGTGACCGCCGAACCCTGTCCGACCGCCGAGGGCGAGCGCTACAGCTCCACCCCGGAGCTCGGCATCTTCCACGCCGTCACCGGTATGCACGGCGACATCCTGATCCCCGAGGACCGGCTGCGGGCCGCGCTCGCCCGGTCGGCGCGCGGCGAGACCGACCTGGAGGCGGAGATCGCCAAACTGCTCGGCAAACCCTGGGACGACGAACTGGAGCCCTTCCGCTACGCGGGCGAGGGCGCCCCGGTCCGCTGGCTCCACCAGGTCGTCTGAGCCCCGGCCACGAGAAAGGCCCACCCGGTGTCCGGGTGGGCCTTTCTCGTGGTGCCGGTCGCTACTGGACGCTGCGGAACGCCAGCGTCACGTTGTGGCCGCCGAAGCCGAAGGAGTTGTTGATCGCGGAGATCGGGCCGTCGGCGGGCAGCTTGCGGGGCTCGCCGCGCACGATGTCCGCGTCGATGTCGTCGTCGAGGTCCTCGACGTTGATCGTCGGCGGGGCGATGCGGTGGTACAGCGCGAGCACGGTCGCGACGGTCTCGATACCGCCCGCGCCGCCCAGCAGGTGACCGGTCATCGACTTGGTCGCGGAGATCGCGATGTGGTCGAGGTCGTCGCCCAGGACCTTGCGCAGGGCCTTCAGCTCGGCCGTGTCACCCTGCGGGGTCGACGTGGCGTGCGCGTTCAGGTGGACCAGCTCGGCCGGGTCCAGGCCGGTGTTGTCGAGCAGGTTCTGCACGGCGGCCGCGACACCGCGGCCCGTCGGCTCCGGCTGCGCGATGTGGTGGCTGTCCGCGGACAGGCCCTGGCCCAGCACCTCGCAGTAGACCCGGGCGCCGCGCGCGGCGGCGTGCTCGGCGGACTCCAGCACCACGACGCCCGCGCCCTCGCCGAGGACGAAGCCGTCACGGCCCTTGTCGTACGGGCGGGAGGCCTGCGTCGGGTTCTCGTTGTTCTTGGACATCGCCATCATGTTGGCGAACGCCGCGATCGGCAGCGGGTGGATGGCCGCCTCGGTACCGCCGGCGACGACCACGTCGGCACGGCCGGTGCGGATCATCTCGACGGCGTAGCCGATGGCCTCGGCGCCCGACGCGCACGCGCTGACCGGCGTGTGCACACCGGCGCGGGCGTTGACCTCAAGGCCGACGTTGGCCGAGGGGCCGTTCGGCATGAGCATGGGGACGGTGTGCGGGGAGACCCGGCGCACACCCTTTTCCTTCAGCACGTCGTACTGGTCGAGCAGGGTCGTGACGCCACCGATGCCGGAGGCGATCACGGTGCCCAGACGCTCGGGGACGATGGACTCGTCCTCGCCGGCCGGGGCGGTGTAACCCGCGTCGGCCCAGGCCTCGCGGGCCGCGATGATGGCGAACTGTGCCGAGCGGTCGAGCTTGCGGGCCAGCGGGCGGGGGAGTACCTCGCTCGGGTCCACGGCGGCCCGGGCGGCGATCTTAACCGGCAGTTCGGCGAAGCGCTCGCCCTCCAGGGGCGAAACGCCGGACCGGCCGGCGAGCAGACCTTCCCAGGTCGAAGCGCTGTCGCCACCCAGCGGAGTGGTTGCGCCGATACCGGTGACGACCACGGTGCGATTGGTCGGGCTCACAGGAATTCTTTCTCCACGTCTAAGGGGGTGCTGAATTGTCACGGCGCCACCGCCAGGTGGCGACAAACGCTCGTCAGGCTCAGGCCTGGTGCTTCAGGATGTAGTCCGCGGCGTCGCCGACCGTCTTGAGGTTCTTGACGTCCTCGTCCGGGATCTTCACCTCGAAGCGCTCTTCGGCGGCGACGACGACCTCGACCATGGACAGCGAGTCGACGTCCAGGTCGTCGGTGAAGGACTTGTCCAGCTGGACGTCCTCCTGCGGGATGCCGGCGATCTCGTTGACGATCTCCGCGAGACCTTCGAGGATCTCTTCCTGCGTGGCGGCCATGTGGCGCTCCTTCTGTAGCTGAGTGGGTTGATCAGGGCGGGAAGTGAATCCCGGGCCCTAGGGGAGGGTAACGACCGTCGCGGCGTAGACGAGCCCCGCCCCGAAGCCGATGACGAGTGCGGTGTCGCCGCTCTTCGCCGCTCCGGTCGCCAGGAGCCGCTCCATGGCGAGCGGGATCGAGGCGGCCGACGTGTTGCCGGTGGTTTCCACGTCACGGGCGACCGTGACGTGTTCCGGCAGCTTCAGAGTCTTCACCATCGAGTCGATGATCCGCATGTTCGCCTGGTGCGGGATGAAGACGTCCAGGTCCTCCGCGGTGATCCCGGCCGCGTCGAGCGCCTGCTGGGCCACCTTGGCCATCTCGAAGACGGCCCAGCGGAAGACCGCCTGACCTTCCTGTGTGATGGCCGGAAACTTCTCTCCGCCGTCCTTGCCGAGGTACTCGTCCCACGGCACGGTCTGCTTGATCGTCTCGGACTTGTCGCCCTCCGAACCCCAGACCGTGGGGCCGATGGCGGGCTCGTCCGAAGGGCCGACGATCACGGCGCCGGCACCGTCGCCGAACAGGAAGGCCGTCGCGCGGTCCTCCAGGTCGGTCAGGTCCGAGAGCCGCTCGACACCGATGACGAGGACGTACTGCGCCGACCCCTCGACCACCAGGCCCTTGGCGAGCGTCAGGCCGTAGCCGAAACCGGCACAGCCCGCCGAGATGTCGAACGCCGCGGGCTTGCCCGCGCCGATCCGGTGCGCGATCTCCGTCGCGACGGCGGGGGTCTGCTTGAAGTGCGAGACCGTGGAGACGATCACCGCACCGATCTGCTCCGGGGAGATCCCGGCGTCGGCGAGCGCCTTGCCGGAAGCCTCCACGGACATCGCGGCGACCGTCTCCTGGTCCGAGGCCCAGTGCCGGGTCGCGATGCCGGAGCGGGAGCGGATCCACTCGTCGGACGAGTCGATCGTCTCCAGGATGACCTCGTTGGGCACCACCCGGGTCGGGCGGTAGCCGCCCACACCGAGGATGCGGGCGTACGGGGAGCCCTTGGCCGGCTTGATCTTCGACATGCTTGTGGGCTCCTTCTCTCAGGCCGCCTGCGCTGCGATGAGCGCGGCGGCCTTGTCGAGATCGTCCGGGGTCTTCAGGGCCACGCTCGGTACGCCCTTCAGCGCGCGCTTGGCCAGACCCGTCAGAGTGCCGCCGGGAGAGAGCTCGACGATCCCGGTGACGCCCAGCTCGGCGAACGTCTCCATGCACAGGTCCCAGCGGACCGGGTTCGCGACCTGGCCGACCAGGCGGGCGACGACATCGGCGCCCTTGTCGACGACGAGGCCGTCCCGGTTCGAGACGTACTTCAGCGTCGGGTCGGCCGGCGTGAGGGCCTCGGTGGCCTTCTGCAGTGCGGCCACCGCGGGCGTCATGTGGTGCGTGTGGAAGGCGCCCGCGACCTTGAGGGCGACGACCTTCATGGAGCCCTCGGGCTTCTCGGCCTCCAGGGCGGCGATCTGCTCCATGGTGCCGGCGGCCACGATCTGGCCCGCCCCGTTGATGTTGGCCGGGGTCAGCCCCAGCTTCTCCAGGTGCGCGACGACCACGTCCTGGTCGCCGCCCAGGACCGCGGCCATGCCGGTCTCGGTGACGGCGGCGGCATCGGCCATGCCCAGACCGCGGGTGCGGACGAAGGAGAGCGCCTCGGCCTCGGTCAGCACGCCGGCGTAGGCGGCGGCGGTGATCTCACCGACGCTGTGCCCGGCGACGGCGCCGAAGGCCGAGGGGGAACCGAGGGCGGAAGCGGACAGCAGGCCCGCCGCGACCAGCAGCGGCTGGGCCACGGCCGTGTCGCGGATCTCGTCCGCGTCGGCGTTCGTGCCGTAGTGGGCAAGGTCGAGCCCGATGGCGTCCGACCACCCGGCGACGCGCTCGGCGGCGCCGGGGAGTTCGAGCCAGGGAGTCAGGAAGCCGGGCGTCTGAGCGCCTTGGCCGGGAGCGACGAGTACGAGCACCCTCACACTCTCTCTTGTGGACGGCCCCCGCCGCCCGTGGGGACAGGGACGAAGAACCGTCGGGCTAATTGTTGATGTCCGACAAAAGTCTAGGACTGCGGATCTCCGTCGGCCAGACGTCCGAGGATCAGGGCGATCCGCAGCGTGAACGCCGAACGAACGTCGGAGGGTGACCATCCGGTGACGTCGGTCACACGTCGGAGCCGGTACCGCACCGTGTTGGGGTGCACGAACAGCATCCGCGCCGCCCCCTCCAGGCTGCTCGCCTGCTCCAGGTAGACGCTCAGCGTCTCCAGCAGCGCCGAGCCCGCCTCCTCCAGCGGTCTGTAGATCTCCTCCACCAGCTGCTCCCTGGCCGAGGGATCGGAGGCGATCGCGCGCTCCGGCAGCAGATCGTCCGCCAGCACCGGGCGCGGCGCGTCCTGCCAGGCCGTGCAGGCCTTGAGGCCGGCCGCCGCCGCCTGCGCGGACTTCGTCGCGTTCAGCAGGTCGGGCACCACCGGACCGGCCACCACCGGACCGGCTGCGAACGGGCCGATCAGGGACTTCGCCACCTGCATCGGGTTGTCGCTGCCGCCCGCGATCACCACGAGCCGGTCGCCGAGCACACCGGTGAGCACCTGGAGCTTGTGGTGGCGGGCCGCACGCCGGATCGCCTCGACCGTCAGCTCGCTGTCCCCGTCCGGCGCGGTGCCCAGCACCACGCACACGTGCTCCGGCGAATTCCAGCCAAGGGCCGCCGCCCGCGACAGGGCGCCCTCGTCGGCCTCGCCCGACAGCACGGCGTTGACGACCAGGGACTCCAGCCGGGCGTCCCACGCCCCCCGCGCCTCGGCCGCCTGGGCGTACACCTGGGCGGTCGCGAAGGCGATCTCCCGGGCGTACACCAGCAGTGCCTCGCGCAGGATCGACTCGTCGCCCGGGGCCGCGACCTCGTCGATCGCGGCCTCCATGACCTCGATCGTCGTACGGACCATCTCGACGGTCTGGCGCAGGGTGATCGCCCGGGTCAGCTCGCGCGGAGCCGTCCCGAAGACGTCGGTGGAGATGGCCTGCGGGGTCTCCGGGTGCCGGAACCACTCCGTGAAAGCGGCGATGCCGGCCTGCGCCACCAGGCCGATCCACGACCGGTTCTCCGGCGGCATCGCCCGGTACCACGGCAGGGTCTCGTCCATCCGCGCGATGGCGTTGGCGGCGAGCCGGCCGGAGGACTTCTCCAGCCGGCGCAGCGTCGCGCTGTGGGGGTGGGACGGATGCGCGGGACGGGTCTCGGGGGACTGCTCACGTTCGGGTTGGGGCACGGGACAAGACTGCCTTATCAGCGCCCCGGCGCGGACGCGGGTCCGCGGCGGGCCCCCGGACGGGGGGCTACGGTGGCCCACATGATTGATGTACGCCGTGCTGCGGACCGGTACGAGGGAGGGGACGCGGGCGCCGGGATCAGCACCCGCCACGCCTTCTCCTTCGGTTCCTTCTACGACCCGGACAACATCCGCTTCGGCCCGGTGCTGGCCTGCAACGAGGAGCGCCTCGCACCCGGTTCGGGCTTCGACGAGCACCCGCACAGCCACACCGAGATCGTCACCTGGGTGGTGGAGGGCGAACTCACCCACCGCGACAGCACCACCGGCGACACCGGCGTGGTCCGCCCCGGCGACGTCCAGCGGCTGGGCGCCGGCGCGGGTGCCCGGCACGTCGAGCGCAACGACGGCGCGGCCCCGCTGCGGTTCGTGCAGATGTGGCTCGCGCCGCTCACGGCGGGCGGGGAGCCCGCGTACGAGGTCGTACGCGGCCTCGCGGACGGCACCCCGTACGAGGTCCCGGCGGCCGGAGCGGTGCTGCACGTGCGGCGGCCGGGCGCGGGCGAGCGGGTCCCCGTACCGGAGGCTGAACGGGTCTACCTGCACGTGGTGCGCGGGGACCTGCGCCTCGACGGGGCGGAGCTGGGTCCCGGGGACTCGGCGCGGATCAGCGGCGAGAAGGGCCTGGAGATCACCGCCGGGTCCCCGGGGGAGCTGCTGATCTGGGAGCTCCCGGCCTAGCGGACCCGGCGGGCCGGGCGCAGCTCCGCGAGGACCGCGTCGGTGAAGGGGGTCCACGCCTGGACGGCCCAGGGGCCGAAGGCCCGGTCGGTCAGGGCCACGCAGGCCGCGCGGGCATCCGGGTCCACCCACAGGAAGGTGCCGGACTGGCCGAAGTGGCCGAAGGTGCGCGGGGAGGAGGTGGTGCCCGTCCAGTGCGGGGACTTGCCGTCGCGGATCTCCAGGCCGAGGCCCCAGTCGTTGGGGGACTGGTGCCCGAAGCCCGGCAGGACGCCCTTGAGGCCCGGGTGCACCACGGAGGTGGCCTCGGCGACCGTGCGGACGTCCAGCAGGCGGGGCGCCTGGAGCTCGGCGGCGAAGCGCGCCAGGTCGGACACGGTGGAGACGCCGTCCTTGGCGGGCGAGCCCTCCAGGGTGGTCGAGGTCATGCCCAGCGGCTCGAAGACGGCCTGGTGCAGGTACTCCGCGAAGGGGATCCCGGTGGCCTTGGCCAGATGGTCGCCGAGCACCTCGAAACCGGCGTTCGAGTACAGCCGCCGCTCCCCGGGCGGGGCCATCGCGCGGTGCTCGTCGAAGGCCAGTCCGCTGGTGTGCGCGAGCAGGTGACGGACCGTCGAGCCCTCGGGGCCCGCCGGTTCGTCCAGTTCGACGGCCCCTTCCTCGTACGCGACGAGGGCGGCGTACGCGGCGAGCGGCTTGGTGACCGAGGCCAGCGGGAAACGGTGGTCCAGCGGCCCGTGGGAGCCGGCCAGGCTCCCGTCGGCGCGGACCACGGCGGCCGCGGCGGTCGGCACCGGCCAGGTCTCGATGGCCCGCAGGCTGTCCAGGGTGTTGACGGGATCCAGGCTCTCCATGCCGCCGAGCCTACTTGCTTGGAGTGCACTCCAGGGTTTTAGCGTTGACGCCATGAGCCAGAGCCTGACGCAGACGCGGTACACGATCAGCGAGGTCGAGGCCCGGACCGGGCTGACCCAGCACACGCTGCGCTGGTACGAGCGCATCGGGCTGATGCCGCACGTGGACCGCTCCCACTCGGGACAGCGGCGGTTCACCGACAAGGACCTCGGCTGGCTGGCCTTCGTGGGCAAGCTGCGCGCGACCGGCATGTCGGTGGCGGACATGGTCCGCTACGCCGAGCTCGTCCGGGAGGGCGAGCACACGGTCGACGAGCGCCGCGCCCTGCTGGAGCACACGCGCCGCGAGGTGCGGGCACGCCTCGCGGAGCTGACCGACGCGCTGGGCGTACTGGACTGCAAGATCGAGATGTATGCGATGAACAAGACGAACACGATGTACACGGCCACGGGGAAGGCACAGTCATGACGGAGCGCACCACCATCGAGCGGGCCGAACTGGGCAAGGGCGGACCGGTCGTCGGCGTCCAGGGCCTGGGCTGCATGGGCATGAGCGAGTTCTACGGGGACACCGACGAGGCGGCGGCCCGCGCGACCCTGGACGCGGCGCTGGCCGCCGGGGTCACCCTCTTCGACACGGCGGACGCCTACGGGTACGGGGCGAACGAGGAGTTCCTGGCGCCCTTCGTGGCCGCCCACCGGGACGAGATCACCCTCGCCACCAAGTTCGCCCTGGAGCGCCGCACCGACGACCCGGCGTACCGGGGCATCCGCAACGACCGCGCGTACGTCCGCCGGGCCGTCGAGGACAGCCTGCGGCGGCTCGGGGTGGATGTCATCGACCTCTACTACATGCACCGCCGTGACCCGGCCGTGCCGTTCGCCGAGTCGGTGGGCGCCATGGCCGAGCTGGTGCGGGAGGGGAAGGTGCGCCACCTCGGGCTCAGCGAGGTCACGGGGGCCGAGCTGCGGGAGGCGTACGCGGTGCACCCGATCGTGGCGCTGCAGTCGGAGTGGTCCCTGTTCAGCCGGGACGTGGAGCGCAGCGCGGTGGGCGCGGCGGCGGAACTGGGCGTGGCCTTCGTGCCGTACTCCCCGCTCGGACGGGGCTTCCTGACAGGTGCCTTCACGGACGCCGCGGCGGACCTTTCGGCCGCGGACTTCCGTCGGTACCAGCCCCGCTTCACCGGGGACAACGCGAAGGCCAACGCGGCGCTGCTGGACCCGGTCCGCGAGATCGCGGCCGCGCACGGGGCCTCCCCGGCGCAGATCGCGCTGGCCTGGGTGCAGCAGCGGGCGGCGGTGCACGGCCTGACGGTGGTCCCGATCCCGGGCACCCGCAAGCCGGAGCGGGTCGCGGAGAACACCGCGGCGACCCGGATCACGCTGACCGCGCAGGAGCTCGCCCTGCTGGAGCCGATCGCCGGCCGGGTCGCGGGGGACCGCTACCCGGACATGACCTTCAGCTCGGCGGCGCGCGAGGAGTAGGACCGGGGCGCGGCCCGTCGCCGGCCGCCGCTCGCGGGCTACGCGTCCGCGGCGAGGCGGTCGCGCAGGGCGGCGTACTCGGAGTCCGTCAGCAGGCCCGCCCCGTAGAGCTCGCCCAGGTGCTGGAGGCGGCCGTCCTCGCCGGAGCGGGCGCGCGGCAGGGAGGCCACGGGGGTGCGGGCGCGCAGGGCCGCGAGGACGGCCGCGGCGAAGGGCAGCGATTCGTGCACGGCCCCGTACCCGACCCCGAACACGGCGGCGGCCAGGTCGTGGTCGGCGCGGGGGTCCCCGACCCCGGGGGCGCCTTCGCGGGGCAGCAGGCGCAGGTACCCGGCGCCGGGGCGTTCCGGGGAGACCCACTCGACGCCGGACAGGGAGGTCAGGGCGAAGCGCTGGTCGCCCGAGCGCCACTTGGTGCTGGAGGCGCCGGTGCGCGACCAGTGGAAGGTGACCGCCGAGCCGTCGAAGCCCACCCGGGCGTCGTACGCCTTCAGCTGGAGGGGCGGCTGCGGGACCTCGACCAGGAAACGGTCGGCGGGCTCGTCGGCCCCCGGCCCGAGCCGGCCGCGCAGGGCCTCGGCGAAGGCCTCGGCATCGGCCGCCCGGTCCGCGGGGAGCGTGAGCCGGTACGGGTCGCAGACCTCCTTGAGCTGCCCGGCGGCAGCCTCCATCAGCGGATCGGCTCCCGGACGCGGTAGGGCGCGCAGCACCACCGCGTCGCGCCGGCCCCCTGCGGACACCTCGACGCTCACCCCGGACAACGCTTCCAGGGGGATCCTGCGCTCACCCAGCGCGTTCCAGAGCCGTGGAGTTCGCATCCCCCGTGCGAAGCGGATGAGCACCGAGTCCGAGTCGAACTCCCAGACGGCATGATTTCCGGCCAGTACGTCACCCATGCGGCACATCGTAAAGGGAGGCGCCCCCGTGCGTCCCCCCGGTCGGCAGGGACGTTTTTTCCGTTCGCTACGCCTGCCGGGCGAGGAGGGGGTCCTCAGGACCCTTCCGGGCCGGAAATTCCTCGTCGGCAGTCGTCGGAGCCGCTCGCACATGCGACGGAAGCGAAGGTGCCGGTTCCGATCTTGGCAAAATTGTCCAGAGAGGACGTACCTGGCTCGAAATAGCCCGTGTGGCTCCTGGCCCCGGCCGAGGACAGCAGCCGGGCGCCGAAGTCCGGGGAGACCGGGTCCGCCCCGTGGCCCAGACCGCCGACCTCCAGGTGCGGTACGTCGGCGATCCAGTCGCCCTCGTCGCGCATCGCCCAGACCCGCGCGGAGGTGTGCAGATCGGCGGCGTTCTCGGCGCGCATGCCGGGGCTTCCCGCCACCACGAGGTCGGTCACCCGGTCCGGCAGCCGGTGCGCGGCCACCCCGCACACCACCGATCCGTAGCTGTGGCAGAACAGGGCCACGCTGGCGCTCCCGGGCAGGGCAGCCGTCAGCGCCTCCAGCCGCGTGGCGCCCTGGACGGCGAGCCGGCCGGTCGCGGCGTCCACGCCGAGCCCGGTGGGCGCGGTGTAGCCCGCCCAGGCGATGACGGCGTTCTGCTCGTCGGGCCGGGCCGCGCGCTCGGCCTCGTAGAGGGACTGGGCCATGCCGACGGGGGCGGTGAGACGGCGCGTGGAGCGCTCGAAGGTGACCGCGTCGGTGTCGACGCCGGGGACGATCACCGAGACCCGGCGCGCGGCCCGCAGGTCACCGAAGACCTCGGCGGCGAGGCCGGCCCCGGTGGGGTCGAAGACGAAGATCTGCCGGCCGGGTTCGGCCAGCGATTCGAACCGGTGGGCCCGGCGCACGGCGGTCGAACGGTCGGCCGGGGTCAGGGCCACGTCCCGGCCGCGGGCCTCCTCGACCCGTGCGGCCTGCACCAGGGAGTTGTGGTTGGCCCGGTAGCGGGTCTCGGCCGGGACCCCGTTGAGGTTCCCGACCACGAGCGGGAAGCCGTCGGCGAGGCGGGCGCGCTGGGCGGCGTCGAGGTCGGCGAAGAATCGGGCCACCGTCCGCACGGGGGCGTCGGCGGCCGGTACGGACCGGCCGTCGATCCGCGCCGCGGACCATGCGGCCAGCGCGGCCGCCCGCGGCGCGGTGCCCGCCTCGGGCGGGTGCACCGCGGTCCAGCCGGTGGTCGCCAGCATGAGGAAGACGACGCCGAGCGCGAGCATCATGCGCAGAGCGGCCGGACGCGCGAGGGCGTCGGCGGTGTCGTCGGCTTCGACGGCGGGAGGGGCATGGCGGCCGGGCAGGTTCACTGGAGCCAGCGTAGGAGACGGCTGGAGCCGACGGTGCCCCGGGTGACAGGTCTCACGGCCGACCGTGGGACGCACCGCCCGTCCGGTTACGGTGAGTTGCCGTCCGGACCCCCGGCGCGGCGGTGCCTCAGACCCCGGTGGCGGAGCCGGCGGGGGCGGTCCCGGACGCCGCCGGAGGCCGCTGCCAGTGGGCCGCCAGGGCCGGACGAATCTGATCCAGATAGGCCTCGGTCATCCGCCGGATCGCCGCCACGCTGGTGTCCTCGCCCTGCCCCCACAGCCGCCCGGTGACGCGCATCACGCCGCAGAAGGCGGCCACCGCCACCCGGGGTCGCGGGTCGGCGTCGAGGTCCAGCCCCTCGCGGTCGGCGATCAGCCGGGCGATCTCCTCCTCCAGCTCGGTGGAGCGCCGCAGGTGCACGGCGAGCAGGGCCGGAGTGGACTCGATCAGCTGGTATCCCCGCATGTAGAGGTCCACGGGCACCACCTCGGAGATGGCCTCCTCGACCGTGTCCCAGGCGGCGAGCACCGCGCCGCGCATGGCCTCCACGGGGCCCTCGGAGGCCGGCCGGGCCCGCAGGGCGGCGACGAAGTGCGACTCGACCAGGTCCTGGACGGCGAAGGCGACCTCCTCCTTGTTCGCGAAGTAGCGGAAGAACGTGCGCTGGGAGACCTCCACGGCGTCGGTGATCTCGTCCACCGTGGTCCGGTCGTAGCCCTGGGAGACGAACAGGAGCAGGGCGGCGCGCAGCAGTGCGTCCCGGGTGCGCCGCTTCTTGCGTTCGCGCAGACCGGTCGCCGGGGCGTCCGGTGCCGGCCGCAGGTCGGTCATCACCGAGGGGTCCTTTCTGACGCTGAGTGAGCGGTCAGGGTACCTGTGACCGACCTGACAGCGACTGTCTCGTTGAGCCGTCTGTGAAGTGTCAGTCGCTGTCACTAGCCTGTCCGCATGACGAGTCAGATCACCCTCGCCAAGGAATCCGACCCCGCGCCCGGCCGCACCGGATGGCGCGGCCACCCGTGGCTCACCCTGTTCGCCGTGGCGATCGGGGTCATGATGGTCACGCTCGACGGCACGATCGTCGCCGTCGCCAACCCGGCCATCCAGAAGGACCTCGGCGCCACCCTCGCCGAGGTGCAGTGGATCACCAACGGCTACCTGCTGGCCCTCGCGGTCTCGCTGATCACCGCCGGCAAGCTCGGCGACCGCTTCGGACACCGCCAGACCTTCCTCATCGGCATCGCCGGCTTCGCGCTCTCCTCGGCCGCGATCGGCCTCTCCACCGGCGTCGGCCTGGTCATCGGCTTCCGCGTCGCCCAGGGGGTCTTCGGCGCCCTGCTGATGCCCGCGGCCCTCGGCCTGCTGCGCGCCACCTTCCCCGCCGAGAAGCTCAACATGGCCATCGGCATCTGGGGCATGGTCATCGGCGCCTCGACGGCCGCCGGGCCCATCGTCGGGGGCCTGCTCGTCGAGCACGTCAGCTGGCAGTCCGTCTTCTTCATCAACGTGCCCGTCGGCGTCGTGGCCCTGCTCTTCGGCCTGGTCATCCTGCTCGACCACCGGGCCGAGAACGCCCCGCGCTCCTTCGACCTCGTCGGCATCGTGCTGCTGTCGGTGGCGATGTTCTCCCTGATCTGGGCCCTGATCAAGGCCGCCGAGTGGGGCTGGGGCGACACCCGGACCCTGCTGTTCCTCGGCGGGTCGGCCCTGTGCTTCGTGCTCTTCGCCGTCTGGGAGTCCAAGGTCCCCGAGCCGCTGATCCCGCTCGGGATGTTCCGCTCGCTGCCGCTGTCCGCGGGCACCGTGCTGATGGTCCTGATGGCCTTCGCCTTCATGGGAGGGCTCTTCTTCGTCACCTTCTACCTGCAGAACGTGCACGGCATGCGCCCCGTCGACAGCGGTCTGCACCTGCTGCCGCTCACCGGCATGATGATCATCGGCTCGCCGCTGGCAGGCGCCGCCATCACCAAGGTCGGCCCGCGCGTCCCGCTCGTCGCGGGCATGGTCGCCACCGCCGTCGCCTGCTTCGGGATGGCCCGGCTCACCCCGGACACCGCCACCCTCACCATGTCGCTCTGGTTCGCCCTCCTCGGCCTCGGCCTCGCGCCCGTCATGGTCGGCGCCACCGAGGTCATCGTCGGCAACGCCCCGCTGGAGCTCTCGGGCGTGGCCGGCGGGCTCCAGCAGGCCGCCATGCAGGTCGGCGGAAGCCTGGGCACCGCGGTCCTGGGAGCGGTCATGGCGGCCAAGGTCAGTGACACGTTCGGGGACAACTGGACGCGGGCGCAGCTGCCCCCGCTCACCCCGGAGCAGCTCGACCTCGCGGGGAAGGGGGTCCAGGTCGGCATCGCCCCGGTGCCGCCCGGCGCCCCCGAGCCGGTCGCCCGGGCCATCGCCTCGGTCGCCCACGACACCTTCGTGTCCGGCATGAGCACCGCCTTCACCGTGGCGGGCGTCGTCGCGGTCCTCGCCGCGATCGTGGCCTGCTTCACCAAGCGCGGGGCGAACGCCGGCGCCGGAGCGGGCGCGGCCCACATCTGAGCCACCCGCCCGGCCGATACCGCCGGGTCAACCCCGCTTCCCCCACAGCCCCGCCGGACGGTTCCGGCGGGGCTGTCGCCTATCAGGGTGGACCCGGCCCGAGCCCCTTCCGCTCGACCGTCGTCGCAGGTCAGCGTGGTGCCACGGAGCCTTCGGAAACCGTCCGGGGCCCGGCCGTCAACAAGGAGACGATTCCGTCATGCGTACGTGGACCACCGCTCGCGCCACCACCCTCGCGGCCGCCCTCCTGGCCGCCACCGCCTTCGTCCCCGGCACCGCCACGGGCGCCCACGCGGCGGCCGCGCCGTCCTGCGCCACGGGGGAGCTGTGCCTGTGGGCCAAGCCGGACTTCAAGGGCGCCAAGCAGATCTACGACCTCAGCACCCTCTCCATCAACAGCTGCACCGCGCTGCCCGCCGGGAACTACCAGTCGCTCATCAACCGGACCGGGCGCCCGGTGACCACGTACCAGTCGGACGTGTGCGCGGAGACCGGCGAGTTCCAGACCTACCCGGGCGACGGGGTCCTGCTGCCCCAGTCGCCGTACCAGGTCAGGGCGTTCAAGGTGTGGGAGACGTAACCCCCGCCGGATCGGCGCAGGAGGGGCAAGGGGAAGCGCCGGCGGCGGCCTGGGCGGGCATCGGGCCCGGGGCGCCGCCCAGCCGGGAGACCTCGTCCCGCAGCGCCCGCACCTCGTCCTGCAGCTCGCGCAGGACCGCCAGCTGCAGCCGCTCCACCTGGTCGTCCCGCTCGAAACGGGCGATGAACCAGGCGGCGATGTTCGCCGTCACCACACCGAGCAGGGCGATCCCGGACAGCATCAGCCCCACCGCCACCAGCCGGCCGAGGCCCGTGGTGGGGGAGTGGTCCCCGTACCCGACCGTCGTCATGGTGGTGAAGGACCACCACACCGCGTCGCCCAGGTTCTTGATGTTCCCCTGGGGGGCGTCCCGCTCCACGCTCAGCACCGCCAGCGAGCCGAACATCAGCAGTCCCACCACGGCCCCGGCCACGTACGTCGTCAGCCGCACCTGCGGGGCCATCCGGGCCCGCCGGCCCACCAGCATCAGCGTCGCGACCAGCCGCAGCAGCCGCAGCGGCTGCACCAGCGGCAGCACCACCGCGGCCAGGTCCAGCCAGTGCGTCCGTACGAACACCCGCCGGTCCGCCGCCAGTCCCAGCCGCACCATGTAGTCCACCGCGAACGCCGCCCACACCACCCACTCCGCGTGGGTACAGGCCCGGTGCACCCCCTCGCCCGCGTCGGGGGCCACGATCGGCACGGCGTAGGCGACGGCGAAGGCCACGGCGAGCACCAGCAGCGGGACCTGCGTACGGCGCTCCCACCGCGCCTGGCGGGAGGGTTGTTTCATGCCCAGCATCGTAAAGAACGGGTAAGGGGCGCCGGGACAGGTGTCCCGGCGCCCCCTCGCCCGAGTGACCGCTACGCCCCGGTCAGGGCTACGCGTCGCCGCCCGCCGCGCCGGGATCGGCCGCCGTGACGTCCAGCAGCTGGTACCGGTCGATCGCCTGCTTCAGCACCGAGCGGTCGATCTTCCCCTCACGGGCCAGCTCGGTGAGCGTCGCCAGGACCACCGACTGGGCGTCGATGTGGAAGAAGCGCCGCGCCGCGCCGCGCGTGTCGGCGAAACCGAAGCCGTCCGCGCCCAGAGAGGTGTACGCCCCCGGGATCCAGCGCGCGATCTGGTCCGGCACCGAGCGCATCCAGTCCGAGACCGCCACGAACGGCCCCTCCGCGCCCGACAGCTTCCGCGTCACGTACGGGACGCGCTGCTCCTCCTCCGGGTGGAGCAGGTTGTGCTCGTCGACCTCGACGGCCTCGCGGCGCAGCTCGTTCCAGGAGGTCGCCGACCAGACGTCCGCCCGCACGTTCCAGTCGGCCGCCAGGATCCGCTGCGCCTCCAGCGCCCACGGCACCGCGACGCCCGAGGCCAGGATCTGCGCCCCGATCGTGCCGGCCGTGCCCGTCGAGACCCGGTGGATGCCCTTGAGGATGCCGTCCACGTCCACGTCGGCCGGCTCGGCCGGGTGCTGGATCGGCTCGTTGTAGACCGTCAGGTAGTAGAAGACGTCCTCGGCGTCGGGGCCGTACATCCGCCGCAGACCGTCCTTGACGATGTGTGCGATCTCGTAGCCGTAGGCCGGGTCGTACGCCACGCAGCCCGGGTTGGTCGACGCCAGCAGCTGGGAGTGACCGTCGGCGTGCTGGAGGCCCTCACCCGTGAGGGTGGTCCGGCCGGCGGTCGCGCCGAGGACGAAACCGCGCGCCAGCTGGTCGGCCATCTGCCAGAACTGATCACCCGTGCGCTGGAAACCGAACATCGAGTAGAAGACGTAGACCGGGATCAGCGGCTCGCCGTGCGTCGCGTACGCCGAACCCGCGGCGATCAGCGAGGCCGTGCAGCCCGCCTCCGAGATGCCGTCGTGCAGCATCTGGCCGGTCGGGGACTCCTTGTACGCGAGCAGCAGGTCGCGGTCGACCGCCTCGTACTGCTGGCCCAGCGGGTTGTAGATCTTGGCGCTCGGGAAGAACGCGTCCATGCCGAAGGTGCGGTACTCGTCGGGGGCGATCAGCACGAAGCGCCTGCCGATCTCCTTGTCCCGCATCAGGTCCTTCAGGATGCGGACGAACGCCATGGTGGTGGCGATCGACTGGTGGCCCGAGCCCTTCCTGGCGGCCGCGTACGTCGTGTCGTCCGGCAGCTGCAGCGGCTTGGCGCGCACCACGCGGGTGGGCACGTAGCCGCCCAGCGCGCTGCGGCGGTCGTGCATGTACTGGATCTCGGGCGAGTTGCGGCCCGGGTGGTAGTACGGCGGGGCGCCGCCCTCCAGCTGCGCGTCGGTGACCGGGATGTGCAGGCGGTCGCGGAAGCGCTTGAGGTCGTCGACCGTCAGCTTCTTCATCTGGTGCGTGGCGTTGCGGCCCTCGAAGTTCGGGCCCAGCGTCCAGCCCTTGACCGTCTGCGCCAGGATCACCGTCGGCTGGCCCTTGTGGGCCTTGGCCGCCGCGTAGGCCGCGTAGACCTTCTTGTGGTCGTGACCGCCGCGGCCCAGGTGCTGGATCTGCTGGTCCGTCATGTTCTCGACCATCGCGCGCAGCCGCTGGTCGCCGCCGAAGAAGTGCTCGCGGACGTAGGAGCCGGACTCGGTGGCGTACGTCTGGAACTGCCCGTCCGGGGTGGCGTTCATCTTGTTGACCAGGATGCCGTCGCGGTCCTGGGCCAGCAGCGGGTCCCAGGAGCGGTCCCAGATCAGCTTGATGACGTTCCAGCCGGCCCCGCGGAACTGCGACTCCAGCTCCTGGATGATCTTTCCGTTGCCGCGCACCGGGCCGTCGAGGCGCTGGAGGTTGCAGTTCACCACGAAGGTCAGGTTGTCC
This sequence comes from Streptomyces sp. AB3(2024), assembly GCF_041862025.1. Lineage (NCBI taxonomy): Bacteria > Bacillati > Actinomycetota > Actinomycetes > Kitasatosporales > Streptomycetaceae > Streptomyces > Streptomyces sp. AB3(2024). The sequence continues at coordinate 12,217 of NZ_JBGWAB010000003.1, read as the reverse complement.
AGGCCCTCGCGCGCGGCGATGGACAGCTGGCCCAGCGACTCCGGCTCGTCCATCTCGCCGTCGCCGAGGTACGCCCAGACGTGTGACTTGGAGGTGTCGGCGATCCCGCGCGCCTCCATGTACCGGTTCATCCGCGCCTGGTAGATCGCGCCGAGGGGGCCGAGGCCCATCGAGACGGTCGGGAACTCCCAGAAGTCCGGCATCAGCCGCGGGTGCGGGTAGCTGGACAGCCCGTACGGGGCCTTCGACTTCTCCTGCCGGAACGCGTCGAGCTGCTGCTCGGAGAGCCGGTCCAGGAGGTAGGCGCGGGCGTAGATGCCGGGCGAGGCGTGGCCCTGGAAGAAGATCTGGTCGCCGCCGTCGCCCTCGTCCTTGCCCCGGAAGAAGTGGTTGAAGCCCACGTCGTAGAGGGAGGCGGAGGAGGCGAAGGTCGCGATGTGGCCGCCGACACCGATGCCGGGACGCTGGGCGCGCGAGACCATGACGGCGGCGTTCCAGCGGGTGGCGTTGAGGACCTTGCGCTCGATCTCCTCGTTGCCGGGGAAGAACGGCTCGTCCTTGGTGGCGATCGTGTTGACGTAGTCCGAGCTGCGCATCTCGGGCACGGCCACGCGCTTCTCGCGGGCCCGCTCGATCAGCCTCAGCATCAGGTAGCGGGCACGTTCACGGCCCCGCTCGTCGATGGCGGCGTCCAGGGAGTCGAGCCACTCCTGCGTCTCCTCCGGATCGAAGTCCGGGACCTGGCTCGGCAGGCCGCCAATGATGATCGGGTTGCGATCGGATGCGGAAGCCACGCTGTTCCTTCGCTGTCGGGGGAGTCGTGCCTTGGGTCGCCGCCTCCCATGGTCTTACGCCCGGCCGAAATCTTCACCTCTACCACTGGGTAACACCTGGAGCGGGGGAGGAGCGTCCACCCGGCAGGGCCGGGGGTCGGGCCAAATCGCAACCTTACGCCCAAGACGATCAGCGGGTTCGCAAGGCCGTTCGTCCCTCAAACAGGTAGGAAAGTCCTCATGCGATGCCGAATGAGCTGGAATGGTGTGGGATGAATCACCAGTGGTGCACCGGGGAAGCCTGAAAGTTGCGGCGAGACGGCCGCAATCGTCACCGTTTCGACGGTCTCGGCGGCCGGGTACTTGCGCGATCCGCCGCTCCCGTGTGGACTACGCCCAATGCTGCGCGTACGCGCGCCGCCGAAAGACATTCACCGAACATGAGCAGGAGGCACCCCGTGAGCGCGACCGCGGACCACGCGGAGAGCCTGGCCGCCCGGCTGGGTTTCCAGTCCGAACAGGTGGTCCAGGAGATCGGCTACGACGACGACGTCGATCAGGAATTCCGTGACGCCGTCGAGAAGCTCGTCAGCGAGCTCGCCGACGAGGACTACGACGACGTCGCCGACGCGGTGCTGTTGTGGTTCCGCGACGAGGACGGCGATCTGACGGACGCCCTGGTCGATGCGACCGAGCTGGTCGAGGACGGCGCACTGATCCTGCTGCTGACCCCCAAGACAGGCCGTGACGGCTACGTCGAGGCCAGCGACATCAGCGAGGCCGCCGAGACGGCCGGTCTCTCGCTTGCCAAGGGCCTGCCCGTCGGCAAGGAATGGACCTCCACCAAGCTGGTGACGCCGAAGGCCGCCAAGGCCAAGCGCTGAGCCGTACTCCGCACCCCAGCGGACGCACACCCCGCCGACCCGGATCACCCGCGGTCGGCGGGGTGTGCGCGTTCCGCGCGCCGATGCCCGCCTAGGCTGGGCCTCACCCGAACAGCCCCCTGAGGGAACGCAGGAACGAAGGGATGCGAAAGATGGCGATCGAGGTCGGAAACAAGGCCCCGGACTTCGAGCTCAAGGACAACCACGGCGCCACCGTGCGGCTCTCCGACTTCCGGGGGGAGAAGGCCGTGGTGCTGCTCTTCTACCCGTTCGCCTTCACCGGCGTGTGCACCGGTGAGCTGTGCGAGCTGCGCGACCAGCTGCCCCGCTTCCAGAACGACGACGTGCAGCTCCTGGCCGTGTCCAACGACTCCGTGCCGACCCTGCGGGTCTTCGCGGAGCAGGAGGGCCTGGACTACCCCCTGCTGTCCGACTTCTGGCCGCACGGCGAGACCTCCCGCGCCTACGGCGTCTTCGACGAGGACAAGGGCTGCGCGGTCCGCGGCACCTTCGTCATCGACAAGGAGGGCGTCGTGCGCTGGAGCGTCGTCAACGGGCTGCCCGACGCGCGTGACCTGAACGAGTACATCAAGGCCCTCGACAGTCTCTGAGGTCCCGGGGCGGGCCCGCCGCGGGAAAACAGCCTGCGGGCGGGAACCCGTCACTAGGATCGAAGCGTTGATCCGGGTAGCAATCGCACGACGGGGCTCCCGCCCCACACACATACCAATGGAGGACCCGTGGGAGTCAGCCTCAGCAAGGGCGGCAACGTCTCGCTGACCAAGGCCGCGCCTAACCTGACGGCGGTCATCGTCGGTCTGGGCTGGGACGCTCGCACCACCACCGGTGTCGACTTCGACCTCGACGCCAGCGCGATCCTGACCAACGACCAGGGCAAGGTCGCCAACGACTCGAACTTCGTGTTCTTCAACAACCTGAAGAGCCCGGACGGCTCGGTGGAGCACACCGGTGACAACACCACCGGTGAGGGCGAGGGCGACGACGAGGCGATCAAGGTCAACCTCGCCGGCGTCCCGGCCGATGTCGCCAAGATCGTCTTCCCCGTGTCGATCTACGAGGCCGAGAGCCGCCAGCAGAGCTTCGGCCAGGTGCGCAACGCCTACATCCGCGTCGTGAACCAGGCCGACAACAGCGAGCTGGCCCGCTACGACCTCTCCGAGGACGCCTCGACCGAGACGGCCATGGTCTTCGGCGAGCTGTACCGCAACGGCGCGGAGTGGAAGTTCCGTGCCATCGGCCAGGGCTACGCCTCGGGCCTGCGCGGCATCGCGCAGGACTTCGGCGTCAACGTCTGATCCCGATCCCGGGCCGAGCCCGAAGAAGTTGTTCCGTCCGGCGCCGTGCACCTGTGTGTACGGCGCCGGTCCGGCTTTGCCACCATGTGCAGGTGGCCGTGCCACACCACCACGTCGTCCGGGGAGGACCACATCATGGGCGTCACACTCGCCAAGGGGGGCAACGTCTCCCTGTCCAAGGCCGCACCCAACCTCACCCGGGTCCTGGTCGGTCTCGGATGGGACGCGCGCTCGACCACGGGGGCGGACTTCGACCTCGACGCCAGCGCGCTGCTGTGCAACAGCGGCCGGGTGCTCGGGGACGAGTACTTCGTCTTCTACAACAACCTCAAGAGCCCCGAGGGCTCCGTCGAACACACCGGGGACAACCTCACCGGCGAGGGTGAAGGCGACGACGAGTCGATCATCATCGACCTCACCAAGGTCCCCGCCCAGGTCGACAAGATCGTCTTTCCGGTCTCGATCCACGAGGCGGACACCCGCCGGCAGAGCTTCGGCCAGGTGAGCAACGCCTTCATCCGTGTGGTGAACATGGCGGACGACCAGGAACTGGCCCGCTACGACCTGACCGAGGACGCCTCCAGCGAAACGGCGATGATCTTCGGCGAGGTCTATCGGTACGGCGGGGAATGGAAGTTCCGTGCGGTAGGTCAGGGGTACGCGTCGGGCCTGCGGGGCATCGCTCTAGACTTCGGGGTCAACGTTTCGTAAAGCCGTACAAGACGATGAGGTGCCAGTGGTTCTCAAAACCTTCGGCTGGTCGTTCGCAGTCACTGCGCTCGGTCTGGCCGCTGCGGTGTTCTACGGGGGATGGCCCGCTTTTGGGATCGTGGCGATCCTGTCGATCCTGGAGATCTCGCTCTCCTTCGACAATGCGGTGGTCAACGCCGGAATCCTGAAGAAGATGAATGCCTTCTGGCAGAAGATCTTCCTCACTGTCGGTGTCCTCATCGCCGTGTTCGGCATGCGCCTGGTCTTCCCCGTGGTCATCGTGGCGATCAGTGCGAAGATCGGGCCCATCGAGGCCGTCGATCTCGCGATGAACGACAAGGACATGTACCAGCAGCTGGTCACGGACGCTCACCCGTCCATCGCGGCCTTCGGCGGCATGTTCCTTCTGATGATCTTCCTCGACTTCATCTTCGAGGACCGCGACATCAAGTGGCTCGCCTGGCTGGAGCGTCCGCTCGCCAAGCTCGGCAAGATCGACATGCTGTCCGCGTGCATTGCGCTGATCGTCCTGGTCATCACCTCGATGACCTTCGCCGCCAACGCCCACCAGCACGGCGGCGTCCACGTGGACAAGGCGCAGACCGTCCTGGTCTCCGGCGTCCTCGGCCTGATCACCTACATGATCGTCGGCGGCCTCTCCGGCTACTTCGAGAACAAGCTGGAGGAAGAGGAGGAAGCCGAACACGAGGCCGAGGAAGAGGCCAAGAAGAGCGGCAAGCCCGTCTCGGCCGTGGTCATGGCCGGCAAGGCCGCGTTCTTCATGTTCCTCTACCTCGAAGTGCTCGACGCCTCCTTCTCCTTCGACGGGGTCATCGGCGCCTTCGCCATCACCAACGACATCGTGCTCATGGCCCTCGGCCTCGGCATCGGTGCCATGTACGTCCGCTCGCTGACGGTCTACCTGGTCCGCCAGGGCACCCTCGACGACTACGTCTACCTGGAGCACGGCGCGCACTACGCGATCGGCGCCCTCGCCGTGATCCTCCTCGTCACGATCCAGTACGAGATCAACGAGATCATCACCGGTCTCGTCGGCGTCGTGCTCATCGCCTGGTCCTTCTGGTCCTCGGTGCGCCGCAACAACCGCCTGGCCGCCGAGGGCGGCGACGGCGAGCCCGCGGAGGTCGGGGCCGGGGTGTGACCCGGCCCTGATTGCGGAACGCTTTCCACAGAACCGTTTCGGTTTCGACGGGGCGGCCGCGCGGATCCATCGGACCGCGTGGCCGCCCCGCCGCACATCCACGGCATCCGGCGCACGCACGGACCGACCTGGGGGGTTGGGACATGGGGTTCTTCGACGGGATCAGGGGCGCGCGCGCCATGGGGTTCGACTCGGGCCAGGCGTCGTCAAACGCGATCGAGCTGACCAGGCGGCATCCGACGGTGTCGCTCACCAAACAGCAGGCGGTCCACGGCAACCTCCGCGTGAACCTCTCCTGGCGGATGCGCACCTCCGACATCGGAGGCCGCTCCGGGCAGAGCGGGCAGCTGCTGCGGCACCCGTTCAAACTGTTCAAGCCCGACATGGTGCAGGCGCACACCCAGGGCATGGTCAACGTCGACCTGGACATGGGCTGCCTCTACGAGCTGACCGACGGCACCCGGGGCGCGGTGCAGCCCCTGGGCAACCTGCTGGGCGACCTCAACGACCCGCCGTTCGTCAAGCTCAGCGGCGACGACCGCTTCGGCTCGGGCTCGGGGGAGACGCTGTACGTCAACCTCGACCACGCCGAGGAGATCAAACGGCTGCTCGTCTTCGTGTACATCTACGACCAGACACCGGCCTTCGACCGGACCCACGCCCTGGTCACCCTCTACCCGACCGCCGGGCCGAGGATAGAGATCCCGCTGGACGAGCGGCACCCGCAGGCCCGCTCCTGCGCGGTGGTCTCCCTGGCGAACGTCAAGGGCGAGCTGATCGTCCGCCGCGAGGTCAAGTTCGTCTACGGGTTCCAGGCCGAGCTGGACCGGCTGTACGGGTGGGGCCTGCAGTGGGGGCGGGGCTACAAGAGCGCCAAGGCCTGACCGGCCCCGCCCGTCCGCGGTGTGCCGCTCAGCGGCGGATGAACTGCGGGCCCTGCACCGGCAGCCGGAAGGACGGGTCCCCGCCCTGGGCCGGCACCGGAGCGGGCACGGGGGCCGGGGACACCGGCTGCGGGTACCCGTAGGCGGGCTGGACGGCCGGCGGGGCCTGCGTGGGCGGGGCGGGCGCCACGGGGACCGGCGGCCGCATGGCGGCGGTCCTGTCGTCGCCGGAGCCGCCTCCCGGTGCTCCGGTGGCCCCGGCGGGCTCCGCCGCCCGGTCGGCGCCGGGCTCGGGGGCGTTCTCGTCGACGGAGATCCCGTGGTCGGTGGCCAGCCCCACGAGCCCGTCCGAGTAGCCCTCGCCCAGGGCGCGGAACTTCCACCCCTCGCCCCGGCGGTACAGCTCCCCGCAGATCAGCGCCGTCTCGGCGCCGGTCTCGGGCTGGACGTCGAAGTAGGCCAGCGGCTCGGGGCCGCCGCCGGGGGTGGCGTCGTAGAGGAGGATCCGCAGGTCCCGGACCCGCCGGAAGGGGACGTCCTCGGCGGAGGCCACCACCAGGATCCGGTCCACCACGGGGGTGACCGCGCGCAGGTCCGCCTGGACGGCGTCCGTCACCCCGTCGCCCAGCTGCTTCTTGCCCAGCCGCCAGACCGCGCCCGAGGGGTGCCGGGGCTGGTTGTAGAACACGAAGTCCTCGTCCGAGCGCACGCGCCCGTCCGCTCCCACGAGCAGCGCGGAGGCGTCCACGTCCGGCACCTCGGTCCCGGTGGTCCAGCGCAGCACCGCCCGGACCGCCACGGCGGTCACCGGGACGTTCGAGCCCTTCTGCATCGCGTGCGTCATGCCCGTCATCCTGCCCTCCCGGACGCGACCGGGACAATGCGGCCCCCCGTAGGGCCTTGTCCGGATCGCGAGAGCTGGGCATGGTGCAAGAGGGTTACCGGAACTTCATGCGCTTGAGGAACTCTTGACTCCTGTTCGTACGTACTATTACCGGCCACGCCAGTTGGGCCGCCGAGGCAGTACGGGGGAAGTACATGCGTCACTTCGGGCACATATCGCCCACCGTCCGCAAGGACCTCTTCCACCAGGAGCCGGCCGAGTTCTCGATCTCCTCTCCCGCCCGCACCCTGGCAGCCGCTCTCGGGGCGACCCTCTACAGCCCCGCGACCCGGCCGCACCTGGCCGCCGACATCCGCAAGCAGACGGGCCGCGGAGTCGTCTCCATGGTCCTCTGCCTGGAGGATTCCATCAGCGACTCCGACGTCCTGGGCGGCGAGGAGAACCTCGTCCGGCAGTTCGCGGACCTCGACACCGACCCGGCCGGCACTGCGAGGCTCCCGCTCCTCTTCATCCGGGTCCGCACCCCCGAGCAGATACCCGACCTCGTGCGCCGCCTCGGTGGCCCGGTGCGCCACCTGGCCGGATTCGTACTGCCCAAATTCACCGAAAGCCGCGGAACGGCCTTCCTCGACGCCGTCGCCGACGCCGAATCCGCCTCCGGCCTGCCCCGGCTGTACGCCATGCCCGTCCTGGAGACCCCCGACCTCCTCCACCTGGAGACCCGTGTCGAGGCCCTCGCCGGCATCTCGCGCACGGTCAACCGCTACCGCGAGCGCGTCCTGGCCCTGCGGCTCGGGGTCACCGACTTCTGCTCCGTGTACGGGCTGCGCCGCACCCCCGACATGACCGCCTACGACGTCCAGATCGTGGCGGGCGTGATCGCCGACGTGGTCAACGTCCTCAGCCGCGCCGACGGCACCGGCTTCACCGTGACCGGCCCCGTCTGGGAGTACTTCCGCAGCCAGCAGCGCCTCTTCAAGCCCCAGCTGCGCCGCAGCCCCTTCCTGGAGGAGGGGGTGGAGGAACTGCGCACCGCCCTGATCGAACACGACCTCGACGGGCTGCTCCGCGAGATCGAACTCGACCGGGCCAACGGGCTGCTCGGCAAGACCTGCATCCACCCCGCGCACGTCACGCCCGTCCACGCGCTGTCGGTGGTCTCCCACGAGGAGTTCAGCGACGCCCAGGACATCCTGCGCCCCGAGCGCGGCGGCGGCGGGGTCATGCGCTCCGTCTACACGAACAAGATGAACGAGGTGAAGCCCCACCGGGCCTGGGCGGAGCGCACCATGCTGCGCGCCGAGGTCTTCGGTGTGGCGAAGGAAGAAGTCGGCTTCGTCGACCTGCTCACGGCCGGGCTCCAGGTGTGAGCGGGCCGGTGGAGGGATCCGTGGAGCAGCCTGTGGAGCGGTCCGCGGAAGAGCGGCCCTTGGAACGGCGCGTGGAGCGGTCCGCGCAAGAACAGCCCGTGGAACGGCTCGTGGAGAAGGGGAAGACGATCGACGAGGTCTGGTCGGGAAGCTGGGTCGCGGACCGGCTGGGCGTGCGCCTGCGGGACGGCGGCGACCCGGCCGCGCCACCGCTGGACTCCCTGCTCGGGCTCGCCCTGCGGCGCAACCCCAAGCGGGCCCACCTGCTGGTCTCCCAGGTGCTCGGCAAGCACGTCCCCCAGTCCCCGGCGGTCGTGCACGCCGCCGGATTCGGCCTCGGGCTGCGGGTGAGGGCCCTGCTCGGCGAGGAGGCGGCCGCCTCCTCGGTGGTCCTCGGGTACGCCGAGACCGCGACCGGACTCGGCCACTGCGTCGCCGACGGCCTGGGCACGGCCCCCTACCTGCACTCCACCCGCCGGCCCGTACCGGGCGTGGAGCCCGCGGGCGGCTTCGAGGAGGCGCACTCGCACGCCACCTCCCACCTGCTCCTGCCCGAGGACCCGCGGCTGCTGGCGGGCAGCGGGCCGCTGGTCCTCGTCGACGACGAGTTCTCCACCGGCAACACGGTCCTGAACACCCTCCAGGACCTGCACGCCCGCCATCCGCGCGGCCACTACGTGGTCGTCGCCCTCGTCGACATGCGCTCGGCGGCCGACCGCGACCGGCTGACCGCCTTCGCCGACGGGCTGGGCGCCCGGGTGGACCTGATCGCCCTCGCCTCCGGCACGGTCGACCTACCCGACGGGGTCCTGGCCGAGGGGCAGGCCCTCGTGGAGCAGCAGGAGGCGGCGTCCTACCGGATGTGCGGGGGGATCCGGCGCCGGCAGGGCACGGGACGCACCGGCCGGGGCACCGCAGGCCCGGCGCTCCCCCCGCGGCCGGTCACCCGCCTCGCGCTCGACTGGCCGGCCGGCGTCCCCGACGGCGGCCGCCACGGCTTCACCCCCGCCCACCGCGGCGCGCTGGAGGCGGCGGTTCCGCACCTCGCCCGGCAGCTCGCGGACGCGCTGGGCGAGGACCCCGGGCGGGTCCTCGTACTCGGCAACGAGGAGCTGATGTACGCGCCGCTGCGGCTCGCGCTGGCCCTGGAGGAGTCCGGGGCCGCGGCCGAGGTGCGGTTCTCGACCACGACCCGCTCACCCGTGCTCGCCGTCGACGACCCCGGCTACGCCATCCGCACCCGGCTCGTCTTTCCCGCACACGACGCCCCGGCCGACGGCCCCGGCGACCGGTACGCCTACAACGTCAAGGGAGCCGGCTTCGACGCCGTCGTCGCCGTCGTGGACTCCGCCGGGGACACCCCCGAGCTGGACAGCGGACTCCTCGCGGCCCTCGCCCCGCACACCGGGCGGGTCCTGCTGGCCGTCGTACCCGCGTACACGCCCCCCGCCCACGCCCCCGACCGGCAGGAGCCGATCATGTCCGAGCCCGCCCTGGCCGATCCGCTGCGCGGGCCGGCCTTCTCCTCGTACGCCCCCGAGGACGTCGGCTGGCTGCTCCAGGACCTCTCCGGCTGCGAGCTGGAGGCCCCGACCGAGGAGCGCGAGGAGGCCATCCAGGCCGGCGGCGCCCACTACGCCGAGTCCCTGCCGGTGGAGTACCAGCCCTCCGAGGCCTACCAGGAGCTGTACCGCAGCGCCCTCGGTGCCTCCGCCGCCCGGATCGCGCGCGCGGTCGGGACCGTCACCGAGACGGTGCTCGCCGAGCGCTCCCCGTCCCCCGTACTGGTCTCCCTGGCCCGCGCCGGCACGCCCGTCGGGGTGCTGATGCGCCGCTGGGCCCGCGCCCGGCACGGCCTCGACCTGCCGCACTACGCCGTCTCGATCGTGCGCGGCCGGGGCATCGACGCCAACGCCCTGCGCTGGCTGGCCGCCCACCACGACCCGGCCGACGTGGTCTTCGTCGACGGCTGGACGGGCAAGGGCGCCATCACGCGCGAGCTGCGCGAGGCCCTCGCCTCCTTCGAGGGCTTCAACCCCGAGATCGTCGTCCTCGCCGACCCCGGCTCCTGCGTGGAGACGTACGGCACCCGCGAGGACTTCCTGATCCCCTCCGCCTGCCTGAACTCCACCGTCTCCGGACTGGTCTCGCGTACCGTGCTCAGGGCCGACCTGGTCGGCCCCGACGACTTCCACGGCGCGAAGTTCTACCGCGAGCTCGCCGGAGCCGACGTCTCCACCGGCTTCGTCGACACCGTCTCCGCGCACTTCGACGCCGTGGCCGAGGCCGTGGACGAGGAGGTCAAGGAGCTCCTCGCCGCCGACCGGACCCCCACCTGGGTGGGCTGGGCGGCGGTGGAACGGATCAGCGAGGAGTACGGCATCCACGACGTGAACCTGGTCAAGCCCGGCGTCGGCGAGACGACCCGGGTGCTGCTGCGCCGCGTGCCGTGGAAGATCCTGGCCCGGCGCGGGGCCGGCACCGACCTGGAACACGTACGCCTGCTCGCCGCGCAGCGGGGGGTGCCGGTCGAGGAGGTCGACGGGCTGCCCTACACGTGCGTGGGACTCATCCACCCCCGATACACGCGCGGCGCCACCGGCGCCGACGGAAAGGCCGTGGCCGCCCCGTGACCGTCCTCGTAGCCAGTGACCTCGACCGCACGCTCATCTACTCGTCGGCCGCCCTCGGCCTGACCATGCCCGACCCGCAGGCCCCGCGGCTGCTGTGCGTCGAGGTGCACGAGAGCAAGCCGCTGTCCTACATGACGGAGACGGCGGCCGGGCTGCTGGCGGAGCTCACCGCCGACCCGGCGGTGGTCTTCGTGCCCACCACCACCCGGACCCGCAAGCAGTACCAGCGCATCCGCTTCCCCGGCCGTCCGGCCCCGTACGCGATCTGCGCCAACGGCGGCCAGCTGCTGGTGGACGGGGTGGCGGACCGGGACTGGAGGCGCGCGGTCGCGACGCGGCTCGCGCGGGAGTGCGCCCCCGTGGAGGAGGTGCACGCCCACCTGCTGGCCGTGTCCGACCCGGCCTGGCTGCGCAAGGCGCGGGTGGCGGAGGACCTCTTCGCGTACCTGGTCGTCGAGCGCGCGCTGGTCCCCGACGAATGGCTCAAGGCGCTGGAGGAATGGGCGGGCGCGCGCGGCTGGACGGTCTCCCTCCAGGGCCGCAAGATCTACGCCGTCCCGCGTCCGCTGACCAAGAGCGCGGCCATGGCGGAGGTGGCGCGGCGCACCGGCGCGGACACCACGCTCGCCGCCGGCGACTCCCTGCTCGACGCCGACCTGCTGCTCGCCGCGGACCGGGCCTGGCGGCCCGGGCACGGGGAACTCGCCGACGCCGGGTGGACGGCGGCCTCGGTGACGGCCCTGAGCACGGCGGGGGTACTCGCCGGTGAGGAGATCGTCCGCGAATTCGGCCGGGCGGTTGCGACACTGACCGCATGACCAAGGGCAACAGCACCAAGATCACCGACGAGCTCTACGCGTACGTCCTCGCGCACAACCCCCCGCTGGACGCGGTCCAGCGGGGGCTGGTCGCGACCACCTGGGAGAAGTTCCCGGACTCGGCCGGCATGCAGTCCGCGGAGGAACAGGGGCCGCTGCTGGCTTTCCTGGTCAGGCTCACCGGCGCCCGCCACATCGTGGAGGTCGGCACCTTCACCGGCTTCTCCGCCCTGTCCATGGCCCAGGCCCTGCCCGCCGACGGCCGTCTGATCGCCTGCGACGTGTCGCAGGAGTGGACGGCGTACGGCCGCGAGGCGTGGGAGGCGGCGGGCGTCGCCGACCGCATCGACCTGCGCATCGCCCCGGCCCTGGACACGCTCCGCGCGATGCCCGAGGAACCGCACATCGACATGGCGTACGTGGACGCGGACAAGCAGAACCAGATCCTCTACTGGGAGGAGCTCGTGCCGCGGCTGCGTCCGGGCGGGCTGATCGTCACGGACAACACGCTCTTCCACGGAACGGTCCTGGACACGTCGCCGGGCGGCAGGGGCGCGAGCGTCCACGCGTTCAACGAGCACGTCGCGGCGGACACCCGCATGGAGTCCGTCCTGCTGGCGATCTCGGACGGCCTCACCCTGTCGCGCAAGCGTTAGCGACGCCGCCGGCGACGACGCCCCGGATCAGCCGCAACCCCCGCCACCGCAGCAGCCGCCGCCACCGCCCATCGCCGGCGGGGGGGGGGGGGGGGCCGCCCCCCGGCGGGCGCCCCCCGCCGCCCCGGGCGGGGCCGCGTGGGTGTGGGGGGGGGGGGCGGGGGGG